>DATLXD010000311.1:0-5313 GCA_035575965.1 Pyrinomonadaceae bacterium
ACTCGCAACGTCAATGTCTATCCTGAAAATCCGATGGGCGCGGGCGCGGAAGCGATGAAGTATCGTTTTCAATGGAATTACCCGATTCTGTTTTCGCCGCACAAAACCGACGGTAAATACGCGCTTTACACGGGCGGCAACATCCTGTTTCGCTCGATGGATGAAGGGCAAAACTGGCAGGCGATTTCGCCGGATTTGACGCGCAACGACAAATCGAAACAAGTTTCAACCGGCGGCGAGATTACCAAAGACAACACGAGCGTCGAATACTACTCCACGATTTTCACCGTTTCCGAATCGCCCGTCACCGCAGGCGTAATTTGGGCTGGAAGCGACGACGGACTCGTCCACGTTTCGCGCGACAACGGCAAAACCTGGGACAATGTTACGCCGAAGGGAATGCCCGAATGGATTCAGATAAACGCGATTGACGCTTCGCCGTTTGACGCGAAAACCGCTTACGTTGCCGCGACTGCTTACAAATCCGACGACTACAAACCTTATATTTACAAAACGGACGACTACGGCAAAAGTTGGAAGAAAATCGTTTCGGGAATTCCGAACGATGCGTTTACGCGCGTCGTGCGTGAAGACCCGAACCGCAAAAATTTTCTGTATACCGGAACAGAGACAGGACTTTATTATTCGGCAAACGACGGCGAAACCTGGCAGTCTCTGCAATTGAATTTGCCGATTGTGCCGATTACGGATTTAGCGATTCACAAACGCGAGAAAGATTTGGTCATTGCAACACAGGGACGCAGTTTTTATGTTTTGGACAATTTGCCGATGCTTTACGACCTACCAACCGCGCAGCGAGCCGACTTTCATTTGTTCAAATCCGAAGACGCTTATCGCACGGCGGGCGGCGGCGGTTTTCCGCTCGGCGCAACCGCCAATGTCGGCGCAAACCCGCCGAACGGCGTGGTCGTCAATTATTATTTAAAGGAAAAACCGACGAAGGAATTCGCACTGGAATTTTTAGACGCGAGCGGCAAAGTGATTCGGAAATTTACCAAAAAACCCGATGAAAATTCGGCAAATCAACCGGATGCGCCCGCAGAAAATATTCCGACCAGAAACGCCGAGCCGACGCTTGCGAATGAAATTGGCATCAACAATTTCGTCTGGAATTATCGTTACCCGAATGCGGCTACTATTCCGGGACTTATTTTGTGGGGCGGCAGCCTTGCCGGAGTGCGTATTGTGCCGGGCAATTATCAAGTTCGACTGAGCGTTGACGGCAAGGAAATTTCCACGCAAAGTTTCGCTCTCAAAGCCGACCCGCGACTGACGACAACGCCGGAAGATTTTGCGAAACAATTTGATTTGATGTCGAAAATCAATGCCAAACTTTCGGAGACGCACAACGCGATTTTGGAGATTCGAGACGTTAAAAAACAATTTGAAGATTTGACCAACCGGATGAAATTGCCAGACCAGAAAGATTTGGTGGAAAAAGCGAAAGATATTTCCAAACAACTGACGGCAGTTGAAGAAGAATTAAATCAAACGAAAATCAAAAGCGGACAGGACGCTTTGAATTACCCGATAAAATTGAACAATAAACTCGCGGCTTTAAGCTCGTTCGTGGACGGCTCGGACGACGCGCCGCCAGCGCAGTCTTACGATGTTTATAATGATTTGACGGCAAAAATTGACGCGCAGCTTTCGCGTTTGGCAGAAATAAAATCAAAGAATATTGCAGAGTTTAATCGGCAATTTGCAGCAAAAAGTTTGCCTGTGATTGTTACTAGAAAGTGAAAAGTGAAAAATGTAAAATATATGAATCAAGTGTAGAAAACAAACGGCTGATGTTGCCGCCCCAATGATTGAAGATTCGGTTTGTCGGATGCGGACGTTATTCGTTATTCGCTTTGAACTATTCGTTATTACTAGGAAGATTTTCCTGATAAAACAACGAATAGTCAATAGCAAACAATGAACAACTGACTCGCCTTTTTCTACTCTTGATTCATATAAGGTTTGAGTTTTTAGTTTTTCACTTTTCCTTATTCACTTTCTTTGTGCCGGAAATAAAACTTTGGAGAAACATTGTGTCGCAAGATTTTCAGGCGGGTGATTTTTTAATTTTTCAAATCGAAAGTGCTTACGGACTTTTGCGAATTTTGGCGATTGAAGATGCACAGAGCGGAACTGTCTGGCATCTCGCCGCTTATAACGAAATGTTTCTCGACATCGAAACGGCAGACGCGGCACTTGAAAGTTCGTCGTCGCTGTCGGTCAGCCGCCCGCATTTGGCGGTCACGAATCGGGCATTTGAAAGCACGCAGGTCGCGCGAATGAAAAACGAACCTTTGAACGAAGACGAGTTAAAGGCTTATCGGGAATGGACGGAAAATCCGAACCGCAAAGTTTCCGACATTTCAGTCAGATTGCTGCTCGGTTTAAGATGATTTTCGACTTATTTTTTCGGATAAATGTTTGGTCGTGTTTTCCGTCACGCTCGTCGGCACAACGTCTGTAAAATCGGCTTCCGGCAAAAGGTCTTTTGTTTTCGCCGACTGAAAAACACTCTTATCGCTCGGCATCGCGTTTTCGATTTCGCCGCCGTTTTTTCTCCGCTCGAAAGTCTTCTTTAATTTGAGACCGACGCGGAAAGTCGAAAACTGCCAGCCGCACATTGCCAGCAGGAAAGCCGCGACGATATAAATTACCGGCGACGTTTCCGGTTTGTTCCAAAAAGTCGCATACAGCAAAATCGCCAATATCAGACTGACCGTTCCGCTCAAAAAATTCAAAACTAAATTAGCGCGAATTTGTTCTTCGGGCGTGTTTCCGCCCATTGTAAAACTTCTCTTCTTATCGCTGTGGTCGGGAAGAAACTCGCCGCATTGTCGGCAGTAAGTATTTAAGGCTTGCTCGGCTTTTCCGCAGTTTGGACAAAACATAATTTCATTTATCATCGAACATTTATCATTTATCACAAACGTCAATTTACTAAAAAATGTTCAATGTTGAATGCTAAATGCTAAATGTTTCTTCTTTTCAATTCCTTATCAATCAACTCAAGCTCTCGGCTGACTTGCCCGGTAACTGCCGTGTTTTCCTTGGCGCGGCGCATTAAATACGGAATCGCGTCTCTGACCGGACCATACGGCACGTATTTCGATACGTTGTAATCGTGGTCAGCCAAAACGTATGAAAGATTGTCGCTCATGCCGTAAAGCTGCGAGAAATAGACGTGCGGATGATTGTGCGAGATGCCTTTTGCGTGGAGTTTTTCCGCCAGACGGCAAACGCTGTTTTCGTTGTGCGTTCCGGCAACAAAAGCGATTTGTTCGACATTTTCCAGACAAAAATCAATCGCCTGGTCGAAATCGCGGTCGGTCGCCGCTTTTTCCGGTTGAATCGGCGACGGATAATTCATCTCGGCGGCTCGCATCCGTTCTTTTTCCATATACGCGCCGCGCACGAGTTTAACGGCTAAAATGTAACCATCTTTTTTTGCTTTTTCGTGCGATTTTTTCAAAAAATCTAAACGGTCGTGCCGGTAAAGCTGAATCGTATTATAAATAATCGGTCGTTCCCCGTTGAATTTTTCCATCATCTCGCTCGCCAGATTATCAATCGCGTCTTGTACCCAGGATTCTTCCGCATCAATAAACACGGGTTGTTCGAGCGAATGAGCGTATTCGCACAATTCCAGAACACGCCTTTTCACCGCTTCCCATTCGGTCGCTTCGTCTTTTAACAATTCCTTTCCCTGACTCGCCTTTTCCAGAACTTCGTAAGAGCCGAGACCTGTAACTTTGAAAACGGCAAAAGGAATATCCGGGTCTTCATTGGCGCGGGTGATGGTGCGGTAGATTTCGTTTTTCGTGGCTTCAAAAACCGTCTCGTTCGATTTGCCTTCGACCGAATAATCGAGAATCGTTCCGATTTTAGATTCGCCCAGCTTTTTCACCGTCGGCTCGCATTCTTCAATCGTTTCGCCGCCGCAAAATTGGCTGAAAACGGTTTTTTTTATCAAACCTTTGACCGGAAGATGCAGGCGAATGGCAAGTTCGGTCAATTTCGTGCCGATGTTTGTCAAAACCGGCGAGTTTATCAGCCGGAACATCCGATATTTCTCTTTTAATTCAAGATTGGATTTATCGGCGAAGGCGGTTGCCGTGTCTTGAAAATTTAATTTGAAATCGTCCATAACAAATAATTTATCACACGGACGCAGAGAAAGCGTAGACAATTTACCGTGAATACTTTTTCCAAATTGTTTCTTGATGATTTTTACCGTATCATTTTTATTTTTATTGAAAATCTCTTTGTTTTTCGGTGTTCTCTGCGGCAAAAATTATTTATGAGCAAATCACTTCCAAAGCGAGCGGAAAATTATTCCGAATGGTATAACGAAATCGTCAAACGCGCCGATTTAGCGGAAAATTCCGCCGTGCGCGGCTGTATGGTGATAAAACCTTACGGCTATGCAATCTGGGAAAAAATGCAGCGTGCGCTCGACGATATGTTTAAGGAAACAGGTCATCAAAATGCATATTTTCCGCTGTTCGTTCCGAAATCTTTTTTGGAAAAAGAAGAAGAACATGCTGAAGGTTTCGCCAAAGAATGCGCCGTCGTAACGCATTATCGCCTGAAGGCAAATCCCGACGGCAAAGGTTTAATTGTTGACCCGAACGCCAAACTCGAAGAAGAACTCGTCATTCGCCCGACTTCCGAAGCAGTCATCTGGAACACTTATAAAACGTGGATTCAATCGTGGCGCGACTTGCCGATTTTGATAAACCAATGGGCAAACGTCGTGCGCTGGGAAATGCGAACCAGACTGTTTTTGCGGACGGCGGAATTTCTCTGGCAGGAAGGACACACCGCGCACGCAACCGAAACGGAAGCCGTCGAAGAAACGAACAAAATGCTCGGCGTTTATGCGACATTTGCGGAAGAATGGATGGCACTGCCCGTTATCAAGGGCGCAAAAACGCCGAGTGAAAGATTTGCGGGCGCGGTTGAAACTTATTGTATCGAAGCCTTAATGCAGGACGGCAAAGCGTTGCAGTCGGGAACTTCGCACTTTTTAGGACAAAATTTCGCAAAGTCTTTTGACGTGAAATTCGTTAATCGTGAAAATCAATTGGAGTTTGCGTGGGCGACGAGTTGGGGCGTTTCGACTCGTCTGATAGGCGCGTTGATTATGGCGCATTCGGACGATAATGGTTTGGTTTTGCCGCCGAAACTCGCGCCGATTCAGGTCGTCATCGTTCCGATTTATCGAAGCGAAGAAGATTTGGCAAAAATCACCGAGCGCGTAAATCCGATTATCGAACAATTAAAATCCGC
>DATLXD010000312.1:0-4470 GCA_035575965.1 Pyrinomonadaceae bacterium
TCTTCGTTGTCAAACTCGAAGGCTTGCTGTTCTAGCGCGAGATGCGCGATTTCGTGATAAACGGGGTCGTCGAGAAGCAAGACGAGCGAAGCGGCAGGCAGCAGCGCGAGCGTTTCAAAGGCGATGGCGCGAATTTGCGGGAGTTCGGTTTGCCTAATGATTTCCGCTATTTCGCCGACTGAAAAGCGTTTTACCAAAATGTCTGCGAGCGCGTCGATTTTTTTATAATCGTGACGCAAAAGAGCGCGTTCGGCAAGCTGGATAAAAACTTCGGCAGATTCGCTTCTTTCCTGCAAAACAGAAGCGCAAGCGTCGGCTAAACTCCTGATTTCACGCAGCCTTTCCGCGTTCTTTTTTATTTCGGCATCTTTAGTTTGTTCGTCCAGAGCGGACAGCAGACGGCTCAATTCCCAATCGGCGTGGGCATCATAGGAAAACTTTTGCGGCGTGTTGGATGGATTACTGACGGTCGCCTGCAACGCGCCGACCAGCATTTTTTTCGTTAACGGACGCAAGCCTTCCCAAACACTAACGACTCGCGCACCGAAATCTTTTATCGTCATTTCAATACTTTTAAGTTTGCTACAAACCGCAGAATTTGTAAATCGGAACTTATCGGCAACAGGCAAAATTCGATTACTCGATTGACGATTATATTCGATAATTTGTTTTGGCGAAAATCATTCAACGCGCTGCCCAAGAAAGTGGTTAATCCTTCGGGCGAATCAAGACTCTCAGATTACAGCAGTCGAGGTGTATCTCCTTCCAATTATCTATCTTCAGGTCAACCACAGCGAGAGTTGCTGTCGGCATCAATTCAGCTTTTCGGGTTAACATCGTTACCAATCCTTCAAGTCCGGGATTATGCCCGACGAGCATCGCCGATTCGATTTTATCGTCTAACTCGGAAGCGACATGCAGAAGCCGATGCGGGCTGGCTTCATAGATTTGGTCGTCAAATAGAATGTCGGCTGCGATTTGCGCCGCTTCTTTAACCAAAATTGCCGTTTGCTTGGCTCTTTTTGCGGGCGAGCTGATTATCGAATCTATCTGAAACTTATTTCTGCGGATAGTTTCGCCGACCAACGGCGCAGTTTTCAGACCGCGCTTGTTGAGCGGTCGGTCAAAGTCAGCCAAATTCGCGTCCTCCCAACTGGATTTAGCGTGACGAAGAATAAAAAGCGTTTTCATAAATTTAGTGAAATGGAAAATGGAAAAAATCGGGTTTCAAATTCTACATTTTCCGCTTTCCATTTTCCATTATCCTTTTCACATTTGGCTAAAACAAAACTACCATTTAACATAACAGAAGATGAAAACGCAAAAACTCGCCGCCATTGACATCGGCTCAAATTCCTTAAAGCTAGTGATTGTCGAGGCTGCCGCCAGCGATTCATTCACGGTGCTGCTACAAGACCGCGAGCGCGTCCGGCTCGGACACGAAACGCTGCGCAATAAATTTCTCTCCGCCGAAGCCGTTAATCTTTCGGCTGAGGCAATCGCCAAATTTCGCTCGATTGCCGAAAGCCGCCGGGTTGATTCGATTATCGCCGTCGCAACGGCTTCGGTTAGAGAAGCGAAAAACGCGGCGGAGTTTGTGCGGGAAATCGAAAGGCGCACGGGCGTTCACATCGACGTTTTGTCTTCGATTGAAGAAGCGCGTTTAATCGGAGTCGCGGCGGCGCAATTTTTCGGCGCGGACAAAAATTCGCTGATGAACATTGACATCGGCGGCGGTTCGACCGAACTTTCATGGATGAAAAACGGCGAGCCGTACAAACTTTTTTCGATGAAACTCGGCGCGGTCGGGCTGACCGAGAAATACATCTTCGGCAATCCGCCGAAAAGTAAGGAAATCAAAAATCTGCAAACGGAAATCGCTTTTGCACTCGAACATCCCTTGCGAAAAATAAGAAACGCGACGTGGCAAATCGCCAGCGGCACGTCGGGAACAATCTTAAATCTCGCCGCGCTCTCGAATTTTCAAACGACGGAAAATTCTTCGCCGAAAACTGAAGTTTCGCTTAAACGTCTGTCCGCATTGAATAAAATGCTCGCCGGCATTCCGCTCGAAAAGCGCGTCAATTTGCCCGTCATCAGCCCGCAGCGCGCCGAAGTTATCGTCGCCGGCGGGCAGATTTTGGAAGGCGTGATGCGTGCCTTAAAAATCGAAACGCTTCAGCCGTGCAGTTATGCTTTGCGCGAAGGCGTAATTATTGATTATCTGCGCGAGATTGAAGCCGAATCGCTGCCGCCCGTGCCGGTCGTTGAAGATATTCGCCTGCGCGATGTTTTTGCTATCGGCAGACGCTACGGTTATGAGGAATCTCACGCTTTGCAGGTGGCGAATTTGGCGGAAACGATTTTCGACGCGCTCGCGCCGATTTACAATCTTCGGCGGCACGGACGAACTCTGCTCGCCGCCGCCGCGTTGCTGCACGATGTCGGCTATCACATCTCGCACGAATCGCACCACAAGCATTCTTTTTACCTTATCAAAAACTCGGAATTGACCGGCTTTACCGAAACGGAAAAAATGATTATCGCCAATGTCGCGCGTTATCATCGCGGCTCGCTTCCAAAGGAAAAACACGCGGATTTTATAGAGTTACCGGAAAAAGACCGCCGAACGGTCGCGCAGCTCGGAGCGATTTTGCGGCTTGCCGAAGCTCTCGACCGCGGGCATGAAAATCACGTTACAGCGATGAAATTCAAACTCGAAAAACGAAATTTATTTCTCAAACTTGAGAGCCGCGAAGATTGCGCGATTGAGCGCAAAGCCATCGAACTGAAAAAAGATTTATTTGAAACGGCATTTGATTGCGCTTTAATAGTGAGCAACTAAAAATGAAAAGTGAAAATCGAGAAATCATTTACTTTTCACTTTTCACTTTTAGTTTTTCACTTTTTTTACCTGACTTGAATCGGAAACGGCAAAAAGCACAAAATAAAAATCAGCAGCGTCAATACGGCAACCAGTTTTCGATTAAAATTAAGCGGCGCGTCGTCAAGCGGTTCGGGATGTCTGATGCGCATCATTACGGCTAACAAAATCGTGAAAAGAAGTCCACTCGGACTGTTATAGACAAACCAGCCCAAAACAGTAATCGTCGCCATCACAACAAATGCGATTCTTCCCGTCAGGCGATGAATTTTTTCGCCGAAGACGGCATAAATCGCGTGTCCGCCGTCGAGTTGACCGGACGGAATCAAATTTAAACTCGTAACCAGAAGACCGAGCCACGCCGCCGCCAAAAACGGATTAAAAAATCCGAGACTCGAATCAACACCCAGAATTTTTCCGAGCAGCTGTAAAAACAAAGGGTCGGAAAAATATAATCCGGCTTGAGCAGCCGCAATTTGGGTTGGCGTGGCTTGTTCCATTGTCAGAAGTCCGAGAACGGCAACGGGAATTATCACGGCAAATCCGGCAATCGGACCGGCAACACCGATGTCGAAAGTTGCGCGGCGCGAAGGCGGCGGCGAAACGATTTTGATAAATGCCCCCAAAGTTCCCGCCGGACCGAGAAGCGGCGGAAGCGGAATAAAATAAGGCAAAGTCGCATCAACGCCGTAAAGCCGACAAGCAACGTAGTGACCGGATTCGTGCGCCGTCAAAATCGCCAGTAAAGACACGGAAAATTTTAAGCCGTTACTTAATGTTTTAAAGTCGGTTAGAAGTTGATGAATCGTTGTGGAAATGAGTTCCGCGTAAAGCGTCGGCAAAGAAAGAAGAAATTGAAGAATCTCCGAATTTGTTTGCGGGTCAGCGTCCGGGAAAATCGGTATGTCTCCGAACGGTTGAAGAACACCCGCGATAGTTACGGTTACAAAAGCAACCCACAATAAAGCAGCGTGTTTCGCCCACGTCCGCGCCGTCGGGCGCATAGCTTCGCGACGGTCGAAAAGCTGGTTGGCAAATGAATTTAAGTCAGACACAAGAAAATTACGAATTATGAATTACGAATCAAAAGAAATTAGTGCAAGATTTGAAATTAAAAGTTGCAAACGGAAATACGAAAATCTTGATTCTTCTCTCGTAATACACAATTCGTAATTCAGCTGCTTTTCAGGGCTTTTGCCTGCAATTCCTTGCCTGGTTTGAAACGAATGGTTTTTCCCGCCGGAATCGGAACTTCCTTGCCCGTGCGCGGATTGCGTCCGATGCCGCGTTTTCTCGGTTTGACAACAAAAACGCCGAAACCGCGCAGCTCGATGCGTTTTCCCTTAGCCATCGCTTCTTTCATCGCGTTAAAAAGCGCATCGACTACTTGTTCCGCCTTTTGCTTCGGCACACCCGTTTTATCAGCCACACGATTGATAATATCGAGTTTAATCATATCCTTACTCCTCCGTAGAAAATGATAAAAAGAAAACCTGTGTTTGAACTGTAAATGAATAGTAATTACCTAAGTCCACATCTGTCAAGGTTTTGCGCGGATTAATTTTTACTTTTGCCGAGCCGAAATG
>DATLXD010000313.1:0-6750 GCA_035575965.1 Pyrinomonadaceae bacterium
ATTTTATGTCAAAAGAAGAAGCGATAGAAGTCATTGCAACCGTGCTTGAAACTCTGCCGAACGCGATGTTCAAGGTTGAGCTTGAAAACAACCAGCATCAAGTTTTGGCGCATATTTCAGGGAAAATGCGAAAAAATTTCATCCGAATTCTGCCCGGCGACAAAGTTCAAGTCGAGCTTTCGCCGTATGATTTAAATCGCGGGCGAATCACCTATCGTTACAAATAGAAAGCGAGGCAAACAAGAAAATGAAAGTTCGTCCATCAGTAAAAAAGATTTGCGATAAATGTAAAATCGTTCACAGAAAAGGTATTGTGCGCGTGATTTGCGACAATCCGAAGCACAAACAAAGACAAGGATAATTCAATTTTGGATTTTGGATTAGCGCAGGAAATAAGGCTGATTTTATAATCCAAAATCTAAAACCCAGAATCCAAAATTAGGAGAGAATATGGCTCGTGTAGCAGGTGTAGATTTACCGCCAAATAAAAGAGCGCAGATTGGTTTAACTTATATTTACGGCATCGGAAAATCGCGTGCGACTGCGATTTTAGGTGAAGCCGGTATTGGTTTTGACACGAAAATCAAAGATTTGAGTGAAGACGAGCTGGCACAGATTCGTGCGCTTCTCGACGCGCAGGGCGACATCGAAGGTGATTTGCGCAAGCGCGTGCAAATGGATGTTAAGCGTCTGATGGACATTGGCTGCTATCGCGGCCTTCGGCATCGTCGAGGTCTGCCCGTGCGCGGACAGCGCACCAGCACCAACGCACGCACCCGCAAGGGTCCGCGCAAAGCTGCGGTAGCAAAGAAAAAAGCACCGGGCAAGAAATAGTACTCAGTTATCAGTCAACGGTTATCAGTCTACAAAGACTTATGATAACTGATAGCTGATAACTGTTGACTGGTAACTGAATTATGGCGAAAGCAACTACAACAAAAAAGAAAACTTTTCGTAAAAAAGAGAAAAAGAATATTCCATATGGGATTGTGCATATTGCGGCGTCGTTTAACAATACGCTGATTTCTATTACCGATGGGGAAGGTAATTTGGTGTCGCAATCATCTTCAGGCGCACGCGGTTTTCGCGGCTCGCGTAAAGGAACACCTTTCGCCGCGCAGCAAGCCGCATCCGAAGCCGCTAAAAAAGCGGTCGAAGTCGGTATGCGCGAAGTGGAAGTTCGTGTTAAAGGTCCGGGCGGCGGACGCGAATCGGCGATTCGCGCAATTAATCAATCGGGAATTCGCGTTACTTCGATTCGTGATACAACGCCGATTCCGCATAACGGCTGTCGCCCGCCAAAGCGCAGAAGAGTCTAACTAATTTTGGGTTTTAGGTTTTGGATTGAAAATCCGAAATTTGTTTTTAATTTAATTAAACTGTCAAAAGGATGAAGGGTAAAAATTACCTGTAAACTTTACCGGCAAAAAATGAAAGACCGTTTTAGTATTTGCGGATGTCGGATTGTAAATAATCCAACATCCAACATCTAAAATCCAAAATCATTTTTTTCCGGAAGCAAAAAATATTATGGCTAGATATAGAGAAGCGGTGTGCCGTCTGTGCCGCCGCGAGGGTGGAAAATTATTTTTGAAAGGTGACCGTTGTTTTAAACCGTCGTGCGCGATTGAAAAACGCGGAACGCAGCCGCCGGGAATGCACGGTGCAACCGCCAGGCGTAAGGTTTTAGCTGGTTACGGACAGCAGCTTCGGGAAAAACAAAAGGTCAAGCGCATTTATTTCGTGCTTGAAAAACAGTTTCGTAATTATTTCGAGAAAGCATCCAGACAAAAAGGTATTACAGGCGAAAACTTGTTGTTTATGCTTGAACGTCGACTTGATAACGTAGTTTATCGGGCGGGTTTTTCGACTTCTCGCCGACAGGCGCGTCAGCTTGTCAATCACGGACACATCGAAGTCAACGGACGCAAAGTTGATATTCCGTCCTTCCAAGTGAAACAGGGTGACATTGTTACCGTTAAAGATAAAAGTATCAAAAACGTTCACGTTGAAGGCGCGTGGCAAACCGCCGTCGGTCGCGGTCGTCCGAATTGGATTTCGGCGGGCGGCGATGAATTGACCGTAACAGTTTCGGCTTTGCCGACACGCCAGGATATTGACGCGACAATCAACGAACAGTTAATCGTCGAGCTTTACAGCAAATAGTTTCTAGAGTTTGCCGAAGTTGTAGAAAGTTCCAGAGTTAAGAAACCAAACTCTGGAAACTCTGCAACTTCGGCAACTTCGGCAAACTTTTAAAAAGAAGAATATGACACAAAATAATCAATGGACTGATTTCCAAATGCCCAATCGCTTGAACGTCGAGCAGGAAACTTTGACCGAGCGATACGGGAAATTTTTCGCGCAGCCGTTTGAGCGCGGTTTCGGCACCACCATCGGCAATTCACTTCGTCGTGCGCTTCTCTCGTCAATCGAAGGCGCGGCTGTTACCGCCGTTAAAATCGAAGGTGTCGAGCATGAGTTTTCCTCTATCAAAGGAGTGGTCGAAGATGCGACGGACGTTATTTTAAATATCAAACAGATTCCGTTCAAACTTCACGGCGGCATGCCGAAAACACTGACCCTCAATAAAAAAGGTGCGGGGGAAGTTACCAGCGCGGATATTGAAGCGGACGGAGATGTCGAGGTTTTAGACAAAAATGTTCACATCGCAACCATCAGCGCAAACGGTGACATCAGCATCGAAATGCGTCTGAAAAGCGGACGCGGCTACGTTTCCGCCGAATTTAACAACGACGAAGACCTTTCGGTCGGCTATATTCCGATTGATTCGGTTCATACGCCGATAAAAAAAGTTAATTATAGTGTTGACAAAACCCGTCAAGGTTCAAACACGGAATTTGATAAATTGGTTATCGAAGTTTGGACGGACGGCTCGGTAAAACCCGACGATTCCATCGGTCTGGCGGCAAAGCTCGTCAAAGACCATATGTCAATCTTCGTCAATTTTGAAGAGGAAGAAGACGATTTTAAATTTGAAGACATCGCGCGTCCGCCGCTTCTGCGCAATGATTTGCTCGACCGTCCCGTAGACGAACTCGAACTTTCAGTGCGCTCGTATAATTGCTTGAAAAATGCTGACATTCGCTCGATTCGAGATTTAATCCGCCGCAGCGAAAGAGATATGCTGAACACTAAGAATTTCGGTAAGAAATCCTTGACGGAAATCAAGGATATGCTTCACGGAATGGGATTGGATTTTGGAATGGATTTTGACGAGCAGGGAAATCCGATTCCCGGTTCGGGCGGACGCGATTTAGATTAATTAGAAATTAAAAATATAAAATGCAAAATTCCGAATTAATTTTTAATTTTTAATTCTGCATTTTTAATTCAAAACAATGCGACACTTAAAAGCACATCGTAAATTGGGAAGAACGACAGAGCATCGAATTTCGATGTTGCGAAATATGGCGGCTTCTTTAATAATTTCGGATAAAGAGTATATTATTACAACCGTTCCGAAAGCTAAAGAGCTTCGTCCGTTTGTCGAGAAAATCATCACAATGGCGCGAAAAGCGAAAAATTTGACCGGTGATGAGGCAAAGATGCAGGAAGTGAATTTGCGCCGGCAAGCGGCACGATATTTCCATTCGGGAAACCGCACCTTCAAAAATGAACAAAGCCGTTTTCGCGGTAAAAAAGGTGAGTCGAAAGAAAAGATTGAAAGAACGGCAGGCGTAAAAGCCGTGCAGCGTCTTTTCGATGAACTCGGAACTCGTTACAAAGACCGCAACGGCGGCTACACGCGCATTATCAAACTTGGGCGGCGAAACGGCGACAATGCTGAGATGGCGGTCATCGAATTAGTTGATAATCCGCGGGAGTTGGCGGCAATTCGATAGAGGAATTTAGACAAAATGAGTGAAGACGCAGGTTCATCTGAAGTGAAGGAACAAAATAAAGGACAAACACGTACGAGCGGCAAAAAAAGCGGCTCGCCGAAAAGAACTGCTCAAATGTCCGAACCTTCTCTGAATATGGCTGAACTACAGGAACTTGCTAATCTGGTTGACGAACACGGATTTACCGATTTCGAGTTTGAAAACGCTAATATCCGCGTTCGTTTAAGCAAAAATCCCGCGCCGCAAATTGTTCAATCCTTTCAGCCGTCTTCGCCTGTTTCCGCTCCGGTTCAAGCAACCGCAAATCCGGCGGAAAAGAAATCAGAAATTACTGCGGCGAAAACAACAGCCGATGAAGATTTACATATGATAACTTCGCCGATTGTCGGAACTTTTTATCGTTCGCCTGCGCCCGACAAAGAGCCTTACGTCAAAGAAGGCAGTAATGTGTCGCCCGATACAATTGTGTGCATTGTCGAAGCGATGAAATTGATGAACGAAATCGAATCGGAAGTGGCGGGCGAAGTCGTCAAAATTTACGTCGAAAGCGGTCAGCCGGTTGAGTATGGTCAACCGCTCTTCGGAATCAAAAAATAGTTCAAGGTTCAAAATTTAAGGTTCAAAGTTTGTTGTTTAAAGACTGACTTTGAACTTTGAACTTTGAACCTTGAACTTTGAACTATTGATGAAAAAGCGAGAGATTCGCAAAATTTTAATTGCCAATCGCGGCGAGATTGCGTGCCGGATAATCTGGACGTGCAAAGAGATGGACATTCGCACGGTTGCCGTGCATTCGGAAGCCGATAAGGAAGCCCTGCACGTCCGTTACGCCGACGAAGCAATCTGCATCGGCGCGGCGCAGTCAGCTCAGAGCTATCTGAACATTCCTTCGATTATCAGCGCGGCGGAAATCACGAACGTCGACGCGATTCATCCGGGTTACGGTTTTCTTGCCGAATCGGAAACATTTGCGAAAATCTGTGAAGACTGCAATATAAAATTTATCGGACCAAAGCCGCACGTTATCGGAATGATGGGCGATAAAGTCGAAGCCCGGCGGACGATGAAGGCGGCGGGTGTTCCTATTTTGCCGGGAAGTCCAGAGCCTATTGAAAGCGCGGAAGAAGCAATAGAATTGGCAAAAGAAATCGGCTTTCCCGTGATTATCAAAGCGGCGGCGGGCGGCGGCGGGCGAGGAATGCGGATTGTCCGTCGGGAAGAAGATTTAGCAATCAATCTTGAAACCGCACAAAGCGAGGCACTCGCAGCTTTCAAAAACGGAAGCGTTTATATTGAAAAATACATTGAGCGTCCACGGCACATCGAGATTCAGGTTTTAGCCGATGAATATGGCAACTGCATACATCTCGGCGAACGGGAATGCACGATTCAGCGTCGGCATCAAAAGTTATTGGAGGAAGCACCTTCGCCCGTCATTACAAAAGAACAGCGCGAAAAAATGGGCGCGGTGGCGGTCAAAGCGTGTCGGGAAATCGGTTATTCGAGCGCGGGAACTTTCGAGTTTTTACTCGACGAAGACGGAAGTTTCTATTTTATGGAAATGAACACGCGCATCCAGGTCGAACATCCGGTAACTGAAATGGTCACGCTCGCCGACATCGTGCGCAATCAAATCCGCATCGCCCAGGGCGAAAAACTCGGCTATAAACAAGAAGATTTGCAGATTGTCGGACACGCTATCGAATGTCGCATCAACGCAGAAGACCCGGTAAAATTTACGCCGTCGCCGGGCAAAATTACGGCTTTCAACATTCCGGGCGGACCGGGCGTAAGAGTTGACACGGCAGTTTATCCCGGCTATACCGTGCCGCCTTATTACGATTCGATGATTGCAAAACTAATCGTTCACGCCAGAACACGCGAACTCGCCATTGCTCGAATGAAACGTGCTTTAGAGATGATGGTGGTCGAAGGAATAAAAACGACGATTCCGCTGCATCTAAAAATTATGAACGACGAAAATTTTCAAAACGGCAATTTTTCGACAAAGTTTATGGAAGAATTTCAAATGTAAAAGTTGATAACTGATAACTGATAGTGGATAATGAATAGAGAATAATTATCCACTATCAGTTATCAGTTATTCACTAATTTTTGCGGTTATCGTTTTGAATGAGACGGAGTTACTGCGAGCAAAGGAGAAACCATTTTTAAGTTATGGCAACATTGAAAGAAATAAAAGAAACTATCGTCAGCGATTATAAAACACACGCCGGCGATACAGGTTCGTCGCAGGTGCAAATCGCGCTTCTGACCCAGCGTATCAACGAATTAACCGAACACTTTAATGTTCACAAAAAAGACAATCACTCGCGTCGAGGCTTGCTGAAAATGGTTTCGCGCCGGAGAAAACTGCTTGATTATCTCAAACGCCAGGACATCGGCGAATACCACACAATCATTCAGAAGTTAGGACTGAGAAGATAAAAAGTCCAAAGCCCAAAGCCCAAAGCCCATAGTCGAAAAAATCGAAGACATTGGACATTGAACTCTAGACTTTGGACTCGAAAATTGGCTGCTTCGAGTCATCATACAAATAAGTTCTCTCGAAGAATTTGCAGACGGTTGCTGAACGTGACAGCGCACAAAACCCGAAGGCGAAAGGGAACAATTGGAAAATCAGAGCGGCAGGGCTTTCACGACATGGCTCCTGTCGCTTTTTGTTTAAAAAATCGTG
Source organism: Pyrinomonadaceae bacterium (assembly GCA_035575965.1). GTDB lineage: Bacteria > Acidobacteriota > Blastocatellia > Pyrinomonadales > Pyrinomonadaceae. The sequence goes on from DATLXD010000313.1 coordinate 6,565, forward strand.
AATCAAATTATGAATAATAATTGTTAAATAAAGTTTGAATTGTGAATCAACCGAAAAACGCGGCACGAAGCCGACTTCTATTCACGAATTACGATTTACGATTAGCGAGGAATAAAATATGGCACAAAGAAAATACTTAAAAGAATCAATAAAATTGGGCGACGAGAATTTATCGGTGGAAACCGG
>DATLXD010000314.1:0-2365 GCA_035575965.1 Pyrinomonadaceae bacterium
CGGCGCGAGATGCGAGAAGACTTTCTCGCGTAGAGTTTCGCGCAGTATTCCACGCGAAAGCGGCTCGCGGCGGTGATAATCTTCAATTTCCGCAAGTGTTTTTGTCTTCAGATTTTCAAACGGTGTCCGCGCGACATAAAATTTTTCGGCTTCGATAATCGCTTTTTTCTCGACGTTTTCAGCAATCACTTTTTGCAGAATTTCATCGCGCCAACCTGTTCGCGCCTGTAAATCCGCAAAAGTTAAACCGTCTTCGCTTGCCGTTTCGAGAAATAGTTTTACTTGTTTTGCTTTGTCGTTTTCCCTTACGGCTTCGATTAAATTATTTAAATATTTTCTAACGCTTTCAACATCTTTTCGCCGATGTTTGACTGCCAGAACATCGAGAATTTTTCCGCCCGCAATTGTAATTTGCGGCGAATATGAACGAATGATAAATCTTTCGCCCGGAATTGTAGCCACCGGAATTTCGAGCCTTAGCTGAACAAAATCTTTTTCGCCTTGCATGATTTCATTTGCTTCGTTTAGAACCTGAACCCGCGCCAATGCTTCCAAAGTCCCGATGTGAACACGGACTCTCTGGCGAGATTTTAAGCTGCGTTTCGCGTCTTTCAAAACTTCAATTTGCGCGTCGAAAATCTGCGCCGGACGCAAAATATTGGCAGATGTTAGAATCATTCCCCTTTCAAGTTCCGCCTGTTCGATTCCGCCGAGATTGACCGCCGCGCGTTGCCCGGTGTGAACAGTTTTTACGGATTTCCCGTGAGTTTGAAGCCCGCGCACGCGCACTTTTTTTCCGATTGGTAAAATTTCCATTTCGGATGCTTCGTTTATCTCACCGGAAACGAGCGTTCCCGTTACAACCGCGCCAAAACCTTTGACGGAAAAACTTCGGTCAACCGGAAGACGGGCGATGGTTTCATTTTTTCGGGCGGGAATTTTTAGAGCAAGTTTTTGTAAAATTTGTTTTAGCTCCGCGATTCCGTCGCCGGTTTTCGCGCTGACGGCAATCGCGGGAGCGTTTTCCAAAAACGAATTTTCGACGAGTTCGGCGGTTTCGAGCTTGACAAGTTCGAGCAATTCCTCGTCAATCAAATCGGTTTTCGTTAAAACGATTAAACCGCTTTTCGTTTCGAGCAAACGGCAAATTTCAAAATGCTCGCGCGTCTGCGGCATCACGCCCGCGTCGGCGGCTATAACGAGCGCGACCAAATCAATTCCGCTCGCGCCCGCCAGCATATTTTTGACAAACTTTTCGTGTCCGGGAACGTCAACAAAACCAATGCGCACCGCGCCCAAATCAAGTTCGGCGAAACCAATATCAATCGTAATCCCGCGCCGTTTTTCCTCCGGCAAACGGTCGGCATCAACTCCGGTTAAAGCCTTAACCAGCGCGGTTTTTCCGTGGTCAATATGTCCCGCCGTGCCGATGATAATGTCCATAAAAAGAAATCCAAGTTTAACATTTTTCGTGGTTAAACTTGGATTTTAGAATTTTGTTTGCAAAACCGATTACTTGACAATTTCAAAATCAACTGAGCCGCTTGCAATCTGCCGTTTCTCTTTTGCCAGACCGTCTTTGACAATCAACTGCAAAACATAATTTCCCGGAGCGAGACTATTTCCGAGCGTAATTGCGCCGACGGCTTGAAGTCGTTTCAAATCGGTTTGCCCGCTCGTATCAAACGAACCAGGCTGACCTTCAAGGAGAATTTTGCCGTCGCGGAACAGCCGCGCCTGAATCTGCAGCTGCGACGGATTTGTTTTCGCATTGTAGATTATGTAATCGTAGCGCAAGACAGTTCCGCGTTTGAAAATTCGCAGCGAGGTATTGGTATCAACATTAGTTTCATCTTCGGTTTGAACGGCGGATTTTTGACCGAGAGAGATTTTTTTCCACTCGGCAGCCGTGAAATTGTCTAAAACGATGCCGGAGAGAGTTAAATTGCCTTTTTTAAGATTTGGAACATCCACAAATTGCGAGGCCGAGCCGACTTTTTCAGAGGCGGAATCGCGCAACGCGATGCGAAATTGATACGCGCCCGGTTTTTTTATCGGCACTAAAAGGTTATAGATAAATCCCTTTTGCAAAATTTTTTGATAGGCTTTTTCGCCCAAACGAATCGTATAATTTTTGGCAGTCTCATCGATTGGCACGCCGTTGTCGCCGAATGTCATAGCGACAATAACGAACGTCGCTTTGCGCGTTCCGTCCAGCTCCTGGTTGAACTGCAAATCTCTGGCGTCAATATTGACCATTGTTCTGATAAAGCTGCCGCCTTTTTCGCCGTCGGCAAACAGCGTGTTGACACTCAGGGAAATACCGCCCGTCCCGAACGGCGAAGTCAGAGCCGAATAAATCTGC
>DATLXD010000315.1:0-3643 GCA_035575965.1 Pyrinomonadaceae bacterium
GAAGCATTAGAAAAACACGGTGCGAAGGTTGTCGCGGCGGCTTCGATAATCGACCGCTCAAACCGAAAAGCCGATGTCGGCGTTCCGCGAACTGCTCTGGCAAGTTTGGATGTTCCAAGCTACGATGCCAAAATTTGTCCTATGTGCTTAAATGGCGAAAGTGCCGTAAAACCGGGAAGTAGAATTTCAAAATGAATTTTAAGTTGTTGATTCAATACGACGGAACGGATTTTCACGGTTGGCAGGTGCAGGAAAATCAGCGCACGGTGCAAGGTGAGCTTGAAAGAACCGTGAGTCTTTTGGAAGACGCGGAAGTTCACGTCGTCGGCTCTGGCAGAACGGACGCGGGCGTTCACGCCGAAGGGCAGGTCGCCAATATTCGCCTTAATCGCCTCTTTACGCCCGATAAATTGCGCGTGGCGATCAACGGTAATTTGTGGCGCGACGTGCGTATTTTGAATGTTGAAAAGGTAACAGACGACTTTCACGCAAGATTTTCCGCGAAGGTAAAAACTTACGTCTATCGTGTCGTCAGTGCGCCGGTAATGTCGCCTTTTTGGCTGCGTTACGCGCATCACGAATCGCGCCCGCTCAATGTCGGCGGAATGAACGATACGGCACGACTTTTTTTGGGTGAACACGATTGGACAGCATTTTCGGCGGCGCGTTCGGATGTCGAAAATCGCGTGCGGACGATTAAGAATTTTACGGTCGAATCATTTTGGGATGCGCGTGCCAACGCTTCGATTATCGAATTTCGCATCTCGGCAAACGGATTTCTGCGTTATATGGTGCGCTCGATTGTCGGAACGATGCTCGAAGTTGGGCGCGGCGAAAAGGGTTTTGATACAATTCAAACGGCAATCGTCGGCGGCAATCGGGATTTGGCAGGAAAAACCGCACCCGCAAACGGTTTGACGCTGCTCAAGGTTAATTACTGATAATACAAAAATGCCGACGCTTAATTTTCAAAAGATAATTTCTACGCCTGTTTCGGCTTACGAAGAAGGCTTGCGATTTTTTATGGGACAAGGAACGCTCAATGAAACTTTGCGCCGCGTTGTCAAAGATTTGGAAAATCACGAAATCAGCTATAACGTCATCGGTGCTGTCGCGCTCAACAATTACGGTTATCGTCGTTTTACGGAAGACATTGATTTACTTTTGACGAAAGTAGGCTTGAAAAAATTTCAGAATGAACTTGTCGGTCTCGGTTATCGTCCGGCTTTTGAAGGCGCGACGAGAAAGTTCAGAACTACCAGGGAAAATGTAACGATTGAAATAATTACGGCAGGTGAATTTCCCGGCGACGGCAAGTCGAAACCCGTCCGATTTCCAAATCCGAACGAAAGCGACATCGAGATTGACGGCATAAAAACTTTATCTCTGGAAAAACTCGTCGAACTAAAACTCGCATCTGGAATGACCGCGCCGCATCGCCTTAAGGATTTAGCTGACGTGCAGGAACTTATTAAAATAAAAAGTTTAAGCGCGGATTTTGCGAAAAAGCTCAATCCTTTTGTGCGGGAAAAATTTTTGGAACTACAAAAAGCCGTTGCCGACGCGAGAGATTAAAATGCCGATTTATCACATTGTTTTGCCCGAAGTTTGGGAAAAATTCAAAGACGAGAAGTTTTACGAAGCCGACAGCTTAAAAACGGAAGGCTTTATCCACTGCAGTTTTGCCGGGCAACTCGAAGCGGTTTTGTGTCGCTATTACAAAAATGTGGAGAGAGTTTTGATTTTGCACATCGAACCAAAACTGCTGGCTTCAAAACTTGTCGAAGAGCCTTCGACAAACAACGAAATTTACCCGCATATTTACGGCAAAATAAACGTCGAAGCGATTGTCGAAATTGAGGAAAGAAATTTATAACCGCAGGTAATTTTAATTTATGAATTAGGAACGATGAAGAATGAATTAAGAAATCTTAAACATTTATCGTTTATCACTTCGCATTCATCGTTTTGATATCTGTGGTTAAATTGTCTTAATGCGCGAAAATTTTGCCGAAATCTTAAAACCGAATTCGGACGAAGCCGAAATGCTGGAGGCAATTGACCCGGCGCGTCTTCCGCAGCACATTGCAATAATTATGGACGGCAACGGACGTTGGGCAAAACAGCGCAGACAGCAGAGAATTTTCGGGCATCGCGCCGGTGTCGAATCGGTTCGCGCCATTGTTGACACGAGTGCGCGTTTAAACTTGAAAGCCGTTACTCTTTACGCTTTTTCAACCGAAAATTGGAAACGTCCCAAAACAGAAGTTTTGGGTTTGATGCAGATGCTCAAACGTTATCTGCGAAGCGAATTAAAGGAAATTCACCGTCAGAACATCAAGTTTCAGGCAATTGGAAAAATAGAAGGCTTAGACAAATCGGTGCAGAAGGAAATCTCCGGCGCAACCGAAAAAACCAGTGCAAACACAGGCACGATTTTAAGCATTGCGCTCAATTACGGCGGGCGTGCCGAGATTGTTCGCGCTTGCCGCGAAGCCATCAAAAATTTGCTGGCAAACGGCAAATCAATTGAAGATTTGAGCGAAAACGACATCGAGCAAAACCTTTACACGCACAACCTGCCCGAAGTTGATTTGCTGATTCGGACAAGCGGTGAAATGCGGGTTTCCAATTTTTTGTTGTGGCAGCTTGCTTACAGCGAAATCTATGTAACCGAAACGCTTTTCCCCGATTTTCGCCGCCGAGAAATTTTTGAAGCAATTTTAGATTTTCAAAAACGCGAACGCCGTTTCGGAGGAATTATAAATCAGTGATGAAAGGATGAAAGCTGAAGGCTGAAGTTTAGCTTTTTATCCTTTATCCTTACATTCTTCATCCTTATTATGAACAGTCGTCTTATCACCGCGCTATTTGCGCTTCCCGTTTTAATTTTTTCAATCGTTTTGCCGTATTTTCTGCCGCAATACTCACAGGCGAATTGGCTGTTTGTAGTCATTGCCGCCGCCGCGCTGGTCGCGGGAATGTTTGAATTTTTTACGTTGACGAAAAAACTCGAACTCAAAGCCGACGCTTCAGTCGCCTACTTGGGCGCGGCGGCGTTATTCGTCGCTTTTCTGTTTGACGCGCCGAGCAAAGCTCCTGATTTGCTGCTTTTAACGCTCGCGCTTTTTTTGATTGCGACGCTTGCCACGCAAACTTTTCGGTTTCAGAAGGATTTTTCTAAAATGCTGACCGGCATTGGCGTAACCGTTTTCGGCGTTTTATATGTCGTATTTTTAGGCGGTTTTCTGGTTTCGATGCGCGTCGGATTTGAAACTTTTCCGGGACTTTCGACCAAACTTCTCGGCTTCTTTTTTCTCGTCGTGATGGGTTCGGATGTCGGCGCGTATTACATCGGGAAAAATTTCGGAAAACACAAACCCGTACCGAAAATCTCGCCGAATAAAACCTGGGAAGGCTTTATTGGCGGCACTTTATTAGCAATCGGATTTGCCGCGCTTTCGACTTTGCTGTTTTTCCCGGAATTGCCGTATAAAGTTTCAATTCCATTGGCAATTGTAATGTCGGTGGTCGGCGTGCTGGGAGATTTGGCGGAAAGCGCGATGAAACGCGGCGCAGGCGCAAAAGATGCGGCGAGCATTTTGCCCGGACACGGGGGTTTGCTTGACAGACTCGACAGTCT
>DATLXD010000316.1:0-2706 GCA_035575965.1 Pyrinomonadaceae bacterium
AAGCCGAATTTCGACCGGCGTTAATAATTCCAAAAGAGCAGCGCATAATCAGTTTTTCATACGCCTTTTTTATTTCCGACTGCGATTCGTCCAAGTCGCGCGTTTTCGCCAGCGCGTATTGTTGAATGGTCGTCAGGGGAAGCATAATTCGTTCGCGCATTTGAATTGATTGACGATCAACCGGATAATCGGTCATCAACTCGTCTTTGTCTGAAATTAATAAAAGATAATCGCGCGTCAGCTTGTATTCGTCATAAATTTTGCGCCACAGTTCGCCGAAAACGGGATGATTGGACAAAAAGCGCGTCAGCGGAAAAAACGATTTTTCCATCGCCATTTCGCAGTTGTCCATCAGGGCTTTGAAAAAAGCGTTTTGTTGATACATCGCTTTTACTTCGTCGAGTTTTCCGCTCGCTTCTATTTTTTGAAAAGCCGTGCCGACACCGTAATAACCGGGAACATTTTGTTTGAGTTGACTCCACGCGCCGACAAACGGAATCGCCCGCAAATCTTTTAATTCGAGTTTATTCGCGCTGCCGCGCTTTGCGGGGCGACTGCCGATGTTGGTTTCCGAATAAAAACGCAAAGGGCTGGCGTGAAGCAGATAGTCGAGAAATGCCGTGTGATTTTTCAGTTCTTCGTAGCTTTTGTAGCTTTCGTCCGCAAGCTGCCGCATCAAATTTTCTTCGCCCGGCGAAAAAGTAGTTTCTTTGACGCTCGAAATATGATTGTAAATTCCGGCGTGTAAAAGCTGCTCGATATTAAATTGCGCCGCGTCAATCGTGCCGAAGTTTGAACTGACGGTTTGCCCTTGAACGGTTAATTCAATCGCTTTGTTGGAAATATTTTCGCCCATCGAAGAATAAAATTTGTGAGTTTTCCCGCCGCCGCGAGCGGGCGGTCCGCCGCGCCCGTCGAAAAAGATAACGTCAACGCCGAATTGTTTCGAGATTTTTGTCAGCTCGTCTTTGGCTTTGTAAATACTCCAGTTCGCCATCAGATAACCGCCGTCTTTCGTGCCGTCGCTAAAGCCGAGCATAATCGTCTGCGTATCGCCGCGCCGCGCGAGATGCCCGCGATACGCGGGAATTTCATAAAGCTGCCGCATCACGTTGGCGGCGTTTTGCAAATCCGAAACGGTTTCAAAAAGCGGGACAATATCAACGGACATTTCTTCAGCTTGCCAGCCCGCCAGCAAAAACAAACCATAAACTTCAACCGCGTTCAGCGCGGTTTGGCACTGGCTGATAATGTAACGCTCGCAGCCCGCCGCGCTGTTTTGCCGCTGAATCGTTTTGACGGCGGCAATGGTTTCGAGCGTGTCTTTGACCAATTCGTCTTCAAACGCATCAGCATTCAAACTTTGCCGGACATTCAAAAGCGTTTCGATTTTTTGCTCATCCGTCAGCGATTGATAATTTGACGGCAAGACTTCGCTGTGCGAAGCGATATATTCCAAAATCCGCGCGTGAACGCTCGCTTCCTGCCGAATGTCGAGCGAAGCGAAAAAGAGTCCGAACAGTTCGACTTTGTAAATTAAATCGTTGACCAGATGAACGAATAAACCGTCGTGTTTTTCAAGCAAAATGCGGCGAATTTCAATGAGCGGCTCAAACATTTCCTGTTTAGTCAGCCCGGTAATTTGTTCGGTCGCGTAAAGATTTTGATAAAGTTTTTGCTCGATGCCAGACACGATATTTTCGACACCGGCAAATGTCAATCGTCTTTTCAGCCCGCGCACATCGCGGTAATAACATCTGAGCAGAGAATTTTGCAGCGCGCCTGCGACTTGCAGAGTCGTCTCGACTTTGACAAACGGGTTGCCGTCGCGGTCGCCGCCCGACCAAAATCCTAATTTAATCGGCGCGGTGTTTTCGGCGACAAAGCTGTTTAGTTCGGAAACGATATTTCCCGCCGCCGCGTAAAAAACATTTTCCAGATACCAGATTAAACTGACCGCTTCGTCAAACGGAGTCGGCTTTTGTTCTTTGATAAACGGCGTTCGCCCTAGCTGTTGCAAGTAAGTGTTGATATTGGCGATATTATTTTCGGCAATCGCCTGCGTTAAATCGTTAATTATTCCCAGCACCGAGCCGGGATAAAACTGCGTCGGATGCGCGGTCAAGACAAGGCGAACATTAAAATCGCGCAGCTTTTCTTCCAACTCGAATTGTTTTTTATTTTGCGGAACAATTGATTCGAGATGTTTGAGCGTTCCCGCGCCCTGCATATCGTTGACTTCCCGAAAAGCCGCGTCTTCGAGCGCGTCGAATAAGACGACCTGCCGCTCGGCGTATTGCACAAAACGAAGCAGTAAATCTATCTTTTCCGTTTCGGTTTTGATTGAAGCGTGATGACTGAAAAATTCCTCGACAATCTGCGGCGTGTCTTTCTTTTCCGCAAATCCTTCTTCGCAGTTGCTCAGAAAAAGAGACAGCAAAATCCCCGTCTTTTCAACGCGGTCAAACGGCAGCGACAAAAACAAACTGTTGTAAAGCTGGAATTTAACCGCAACAAAATTTTGAAAACGTTCAAGCGCATTCGTTTGATTTTGTGTCATAGAAATAGAAATTACGCAGTTAAATTTTTGACAATAATTCGCTCAAATCCTGCCGAGAAAATCTTTCCCGTTTAATTTTCAGCTAAACAGCGTTCGGCTAAATTCTTTCGTTTTTCATACGCTTCGCGGGCGATTTGCACGTCTTC
>DATLXD010000317.1:0-4503 GCA_035575965.1 Pyrinomonadaceae bacterium
TGGTCCAAATCATCGCACAAACGTCTGGCAATTTCACGTTTCGGCGGATTTTCGTTGGTTAAATTTTTATCTTCGAGCAGTTGTTTGACTTCTTCGGCAGTCGCCTCGCCCGAATCAATCAGAGTAACATCTGCGCCGACGGTTTGCTGAATCACGTCGCGCAAAATCGGATAATGCGTGCAGCCCAAAACCAGCGCATTAACATTTCTTTCGACAATTTTTTTTAAGTATTTTGCGGCGATTGAAAATGTTTCCGGCTCGCGCAGCCAATTTTCTTCGGCGAGCGGCACAAAAAGTGGACACGCCGTTTCGATAATTTCCGTATTTTCGCAAGCCTTTTTTATCGCTTCGGAATAAGCGCGACTTAAGACGGTCGCTTCGGTAGCGATTACGCCGATTTTCGGTTTGTCATATTTTTTTTTGGTAATTGCAACGGCTTTTCTCGCGCCGGGTCCGATTACACCGACAACATCAATTCCGACTGCCCGACGAATTGCCGGAAGCGCGAGCGCGGATGCGGTATTGCAGGCGACGACGAGCAGTTTTATGCCGCGTGAGGCGAGAAACTGCGAATTTTCAATCGCGTAGCGTTCGACCGTCGCTAAGGATTTTGTGCCGTAAGGCACACGCGCCGTATCGCCGAGATAAATAAATTGTTCGTCCGGCAGCTTTTCGTGCAAAGCGCGATAGACGGTCAAACCGCCGACACCGCTGTCAAAAATTCCGATTGGTTGATTTCTAAACAAAAATTTTCCTCGAACGGTTACTCCCGTTTTGAAATTTATACGATACGACAATTTATGTTTTATGGCGAGACGCTTTGCTGCAAAAACGCAGTTTTGTTCTTAAAGCGAATTCACGAATTTACTCTTTAAGTGCTTATAAATTGTCGAGACGTTGAAATTTTTGCATAACGAAGATTTTACGATGGATTTAAGGGAAAATTTAACAAAAATGTCGTTTTATAAAGGAAAAAATTGCTTTGGCGCGAGAATTTTTACCAAAATAAGTGAAGTTTGTTCTATGACTTACCAATTTATTATTATTTTAATAGCCTTTTCCTTTTGAAAAGATTAAACGAATAAAGTAGGATACTTTACGAAGTTTTTAACTTCGACTTGAATTTTTTAATAAAATAGAGGAATCAGTATGAAAAAAATTATATCTTTAACTTTCGTCGCCGCCTTAGCAATGGCTTTTGTCGGTTGCGATTCAATGAAGGAAACCAATTCAAATAAGGCAGTTGTGGTTAATAACAACGCAAATGTCAGTATGATGAATTCAAACATGATGAACAGCAATGCCATGATGAATTCAAACACGATGTCGAGTTCAAATTCGGCGATGAATCCGAATATGAGCAGAGCCGATTACGACCGAGACAAGGAAAGATACGAAAGAGAAGCTAAGGCTTCTGGAAGAACCATTGGAACAGGTGCAAATGACACTTGGTTGTGGACTAAAACCAAAACGGCTTTGGCAACCACTGCCGGTTTGAGAGATTCAACCATCAATGTTGATGTTGATAATGGAGTTATTACGCTTACCGGAACAGTCGGAACAAAAGAAGAGCAGCAAATGGCTGTTAAAACTGCCAATGAAATTGAGGGCAAAACCAGCGTCAAAAACAATTTGAAAGTTCAGCCGAGCGATTCGCTGACCAATCAAATGACGGGTGGAAACAGCACAACTACTAATGCCAACAGAAGACCGTAGGCGTTTCAGTTGATTTAACTTAGAAAAACCTGCCGTTTATACAAACAGCAGGTTTTTTCTCTGTAAAATTATTTAGTTGCTTTGACTTCGGTTGAACTAAATTATGGAAAGTTTCTTGAGAGTTGTTTAAGCGTTCGGTTTGCGTTATATTTTCAAATTGTCTCGCTACGGAGAGATAGCATAATTGGTAATGCAGTAGTCTTGAAAACTACCGCCCGTAAGGGCTTGCAGGTTCGAGTCCTGTTCTCTCCGCCATTTTAATTTTGGATTTTGGATTTGCGACTTTCCGGTTGCGAATCCTTTTTCTTTGCACTTTTTTCAATTCCTGCAAAATTTTTGTTGCTTTTATTTTCGGTTTTGGTGTAGCTTTATAAAAAACTGAATGACGATTCATTCATATGAATTTTGGATTTTAGATTTTGGATTAGCTCGTTGTAGACAGTTCATTTTTCGCTGTAGTGGCTCGATAAGTAACAAACGCCGACAACGAATTGCGAATGGTTTCCAATCCAAAATCCAAAATCTAAAATCCAAAATCCAAATATGTTACGAAATATGCGTTCAAATGCGGCGGCTCGTGCCGCTATAACCGATAAGCACGAAGCAATTTTGCGGGCGGCGATAAAGGTTTTTGCCGGAAAAGGTTATTTCAACTCGAAGGTTGCCGACATCGCGGGCGAAGCGGGAATTGCCGACGGCACGGTTTATCTCTATTTCAAAAGCAAGGAAGAAATTCTGCATTCGATTTTCGACCGCGCGATGGAAGAATTTATCTCGGAAGGCAAAAGGGAAATTGCCGAAATCGAAGAAGCCGACGGACGCTTGCGCCGTATTGCCGAACTTCATCTGGAAAAGCTCGGCGCAAACCGCGATTTAGCGATTGTTTTTCAAGTCGAACTGCGCGGCTCGACCAAGTTTATGGAAGAATTTTCCGCCGCCGGTTTTGCCGAATATTTAAATATCATTCACCGGACGATTGAAGATGGACAACAAGCGGGCATTTTTCGCAAGGATTTGAATGCTACAGTTTGCTCGAAAATTCTTTACGGTGCTTTGGACGAAATGGTCACGAATTGGATTTTGTCGAAAAAAGCGTATGCGCTTGCACCGCTTGCAGATGAAGTTTTGAAAGTGTTTTTCGGCGGTGTTTTGAGAAAATAATTTCAGATTGCAAATTCTCTTCGGCAAAACCTGGAATCTGAAATTCGGAAAGATGCAAAGCAAAACTGAAAATCAAGTAAAACAAACGGTTCAGAGTTTCTCGCTCGATGCTGACGAGCCGAGGACGCTGGCGGAATTATTTTTGCAAGCCGCCGAAAAATATAACCGCAGCGACGCTTTAAATTATAAGAAAGACGGCAAATGGCACCAGATTTCTTCCGGCGAAATGATTTCACGCGCCGAAAACATTGCGCTCGGACTTTACTCGCTCGGTTTGCGAAAAGGCGATAAAGTCGCGCTGCTCGCGGCAAATTCACCCGAATGGACTTTGACCGACGCAGGCTGTCAATTTGCCGGAATCATCGACGCGCCGATTTACACGACCCTCGCGCCGAATGCGGTTCGGTACATCATCAAAGACTGCGGCGCGAAAATCTTTTTTCTCGAAAACAACGAATGTTTTGAACGACTCAGGGAAATTTTGCCCGAATGTCCGACGATTGGAAAACTCGTCTTTTTTGATTGCGCCGAAATGAAGGACGAAAATGCGATTTCGCTCAAGGAATTGGAAGCGGCAGGCGCAAAATTAAAAGAAGAAAATCCGTATTTAATAAAGCAATTGATAAACGCCGTCGAGCCGCAGGATGTCGCCACGCTGGTTTATACGTCCGGCACGACGGGCGAGCCGAAAGGCGTAATGCTGACTCACGCCAATCTGATTTCAAATGCCATAAATGTGGGAATGGAATTTAGCTTCGCCCACACGGACAAACCGCTGTCGGTTTTACCGCTTTCGCACGTTTTCGAGCGTTCGGGAATGTATGTTTATATTTTGAACGGAACGGCGGTTCACTACGCCGAATCTATCGAAAAAGTGGCGGAAAATCTGCGTGAAGTCGCGCCGACCATTTTTGTCGGCGTGCCGCGAATCTTCGAGAAGGTTTATGCGAGAGCGAAAATTAAAGCCGCGCAGGAAAGCCAAGCGAAGGAAATAATTTTCGGTTGGGCAATCGAAGTCGGCAAGGAATACGCTTACCGAACTGAATTCGGGCAGCCGATTTCGCGCCCGTTAGCCGTCAAATACAACATCGCCGACCGCCTTGTATTTTCAAAGCTGCGCGAGTTTTTCGGCGGCAAACTCCGTTCCTGCATCACGGGCGGCGCAGCACTTTCAGACGATATTTATTTGATTTTCAACGGCGCGGGAATTTTGATTATGCAAGGTTATGGTTTGACGGAAACTTCGCCCGTCGTTACAACCGGCACGCCGCTCGACACTCGCCTGGGGACGGTCGGCAAGCCGATTCGGAACGTGAAAATTCGTCTGGCGACGGATGGTGAAATCGAAGTTTCAGGTCCGAATGTAATGCTCGGCTACTACAACAAACCCGAAGCGACGCGCGAAGTTTTCACGGATGACGGCTGGTTCAAAACGGGCGACATCGGAACGATTGACGCGGACGGTTTTTTGAAAATCACCGACCGCAAAAAGGAGCTTTTTAAAACTTCCGGCGGAAAATACATCGCGCCTTCGCCGATTGAACAAATGATAAAGGCTTCCAGATTTGTCAGCCAAGTTGTTTTAATCGGAAACGGACGAAAATTTCCGGCGGCTTTAATCGTGCC
>DATLXD010000318.1:0-6125 GCA_035575965.1 Pyrinomonadaceae bacterium
ACCAATTTATCGGCTTCGGCAACCCAAAACGGCTTGATTTTTTCGAGTTCGGTAATATACTCGGCGATTTCCTTGGCATCGGATTCATTAAATCTCCCCAAAAATACTGCCAGAGATTCTTTTGAACTGATGCCTCGGCACGCGATTGCTGTTTCCCGCACTCCAAGCTGCCGGATAAATTTGGCGAGTTCGCGGATTGAAAGTTTATCGGCTTCGGTCTGCTCGTAAATATCTTCGAGCGCGACGAAATGCGACAGAAATTTTTGCCTGACGAGTGCCACGATTTTATTGTTGACCGGTTGATGACGGGCTTTTGGCAACATGGATGAACCGGATTTTAAGCCGAGCTCCAAAGCAACTTGACCGCTTAAATTAACCGGTAAATAACGCAGTATCAATTCCTGCACGGCTTTTGTTTCGTTCCGCAAAACTTCCGTTACCTGCGCCGGATTGATTTGTTCGTCGAGACGCGCCGGTTTTCCGCGCCGCCGAATTTTATCCAGCCAACCGGCTTGCCAAATTTTTTGCTCTTTTACCGACAGGCTGTCAAACAATGCGGCGCGTGACTGCAAAATTTCCAAATCTTCCGCGCTCAAAGCCGCAAACGATTCATTCACCAGCTTGACGGAAGTCTGTTCAGCGGATTTTCCCAAATTACGTTTAAAAGTCAATGCGAGAATCAGCAGAATATCTAATCTTTCCGATTGTGAAATATTTTGAATCATCAATTACCGACAAAAACCAGACGAGCGGAAGTTTTGTTTAAGAAAGTCTGATACCGTCGTCGTCATCGTCTTCGGAATCGTAAACGTCGTCCAACAAGCTCGTTCGCTTGATTTGATCTTCGTTTTCGTAAATTTCCAGTTCGCCTTCCGCGACGGACAGAGATTTTTGCTTCCGCTGCTTTTGCAGAAAGAAAACGATTGCAACAAACGCAAGAATAATTGCCGAGCCGATGCCCGTTACTAACGCCATTCGCCTGAATTGATAGCCGCTTTGTATATCGGGCAGCGAGCGAAGTGGTTTTGCCGCCAGCACGACGCTGACATTTTCGGCTTTCAAAGCCGGAACGCTTTTCGCAACCATACCGGCGATGTCTTCTTTGGTGAAGGGAAACGTCGGTGTTTTATAGTTAACCAAAACCGAAGCGGTTGACGGATAAGGATTCAAGGACATCGTGCGGTCTTCCGGCGGCACAAAAGTAACGCTCGCGCAGGTTGCGCCCGGAATCTGGCGCAGCTGCGATTCGATGTCCATTTTCATACGGCGTTGCTCGCGGGCTTTTTCGACTCCGATTGAAGTAACCACCGTTCCGCCTTCGATTTTTTCGGGCAGCGGCTGTCCCAAACAATGATCTTCCATCAATTGAATCGCGGCAGCGCGTTCTTCGTCGCCCCCGTCAATCCAAATCTCGAAGGTTTTGCGCTCGCCTTCACCGATTTCCTCTTTGTCAGCTTTGATATGATACTCGTGCAGAATGTCAATTATTTGATTGGCTTCAGCTTCAATTTTAACCGTCTGCACCTTGCGCGTCGAACAACCGCTGACAAATAAGGCTGACAACAAACAGAGAAGAAGAACGTAAGATTTCTTTTGTTTGGGGCGTTGCGGGAGTTTTTTTTGCATCATTTTTTTACTTCTACAAACTCAGGATTAAAAGGTTTTGTTGCTCAATTCTTCCAATTCGTTCGGATACATCGCTTCGGGCAGTTCGGCAAATCCGCCGTCGAATCCGGTAAAGTCGTGCGAGCGCATCGAGATGCGACCGATTGGCTGGATATTCAATTCCGGCGTTAATTCCTGATAAGACAAAACCGCCAAATTTTGAAATTCGAGTTCGACCATTTTCCGCACAAACCGCCTAAGTTCCATATCGGTCACAATAACGGGCTGCTGCGCGGTCGGCGGCTGCTCGGCGATTTCTCGGCGAATTGCGTCCAGAATGTCGTGGGCAATCGTCGGGTCGAGCGATAAAAACGAGCCGGTCGAAGTGCGTCGAATCGCGCCGCGAATTACGTCTTCGATTTCCGGGTCGAGCAGGTAGACGAACAAAGTATCGCTGCCGACGGCGTATCGAAACGAGATATAACGCCGCATTGCCGCTCTGATATGTTCGGTCAGCATCACCGGGTCTTTTTCGATGCGTCCCCATTCGCTCAAAGCGTCGAGAATCGATTTGGTATCGCGCACGGAAATTCCTTCCTGTATCAATCGCTGCAAAACATCGGTAAATTGATGAATCGTGACGACTTTGCCGACGACTTCTTCAACTAGCTTCGGCATTCCCCGCGCCATAAAATCGAGATAACCCTGTGCTTCCTGAATACCGACAAAATCGGCGGCGTATCTTTTCATCACGCGCGACAGATGCAGCGTCATTACTTCCGCCGGTTCCCAAACTTTCAGACCGGCGGTTTCGGCAATGTGCTTTTGTTCGGCGGGAATCCACGCGCCGGGACGCAAATCCGCCGGATTGCTGACGTTTTCTCCTTCGATACCAAAAACTTTGATATTTTCCGCCGAATCGTTGACATAGACGCAGTTTACGCGAAGCGAACCCGTGCCGACCGGAACTTCCTTGATGGCGATATAATACTCATTCGCCTTGAGCGGCGCGTCGCCGCCGACGTAACAAAACGGGACCATTACGCCTAAATCGTAATAGAGAGCATTACGCAGTTGCGGAATTTCAGCACGGAACTTCGCGCCCTGCGGTGTATTTTTATCAATCAGAGGCGTTAGCTCGCGACTGACGACAATCGCCATCGGAACAGTAAAGCTCATCTGCAATTCGTCCGACTCTCCGGCGGTCACCGTTCCGCTTATCGAATCTGATTCACCGGAATCAATTCGCTTTTGCCGACGAAAAAGCAGATAACCGATGCCTATCGCGCCTGCGCCGACCGGCGCGAAAAGCAAGTTAATCCATGTCAGCAAAAGCATAATGCCGCCGGTAATAATCAACGGGCGCGGCGAGGAAAAGATTTGTGCGCTGATGTCCGCGCCGATATTGGAATTTTCATCGCTCGAAGAAACGCGCGTGACGACGATGCCGGCGGAGAGAGTTATCATCAAAGAAGAAATAACCGCCGCCAGACCGTCGCCGAAAGTGGCAATCGTATATTTGTTTGCCGCTTCGGCAAAACTCAATCCGTGCATCATTACGCCCGCCGCAAGTCCGGCGACGATGTTGACCAGAGCAATAATAATCGTACAGATAACGTCGCCCTTGACGAATTTCATCGCGCCATCCATCGCACCGTGCAGTTGCGATTCTTTTTGCAGCTCAATCCGCAGATGACGAGCTTGTTCCTGCGTAATCAAACCCGAACGTAAATCCGCGTCAATCGCCATTTGTTTTCCCGGCATCGCATCGAGCGTAAAGCGAGCGGCGACTTCCGCCACGCGCTCCGAGCCTTTGCTGACGACGAGAAACTGCACGACGAGAATAATAATAAACAGCACCGCGCCCGTAATCAGATTGCCCTGCGCCGTAATATGACCGAGTGCTTCGACAACCGAGCCGGCATCGCCGTGCGATAAGATATTGCGCGTGACGGAAACGCTCAAGGTCAGACGAAAAATTGTCGTAAGGAGCAAAATCGTCGGGTAAGAAGTCAGCTGTACCGGAGAATTGATAAACAGTGCGGTGACTAAAATAGTAATGGAAATGGCGAGATTTATCAAAATCAGAACCGAAACCATTTCAGGATAAAGCGGGATAAACAAAGTCCCGATAACCAGCAGCAGTCCGATGGGCAAAAGTAAATCTTTATACTTTGCCACAAGTCCCGTGAAGCTGCCCTGACCGAGAAATGCACTGAAATCAAGCGCGTTACCGATAGCTTTCATATCAATTTTGCCGTATTAAACCAATTTCGATATGGTAATTCTAGCAGTTAAGAGTATTTTGTAAAGTAATTTTTCAAAAAAGCAGTGTCCTAATTTGAGTTGCTGGAAAATAACGGTTTTTGACGATTATAAAAGTTGGTTTGTAATTGTTTCATAAGTCAGCGACCGATTTTAATTATGAACTTTTAGTTATGATAAGGCTTTGACATACCTTCAAAACCCGAACGCTAAAAATACTCCAAAACAAAAAATATAATCACCGACGCAATCAAAGTCCCGACAGTCATCACACTAATTTCGGTCAGAGTAAAATATCCGAAAATGCGCGATTTTTTGCCTTTTGAAATTGTTGTGCGGGCGGTTGATTGAATTGTTTGCCGGTCTGCTTCGCCACCGTCTATGCTCGACTTTAACGAGTTGTCGGCGGTTTGGGCAGCCGTTTTTATCAAAACCGGCGGCGGCAATTTTTTTGGCAAAATCGAGTCAAGCACCAAAAGAGCCGTCGGTTCGTGAAATTTGATGCTCATCGTTTCGTCGAATTGAGCTTTATTTTTCGCCAGCAGAAGCAAGTGGTCGTCGTTTTTCAAACGATGCGGTTCTGACAACATTTCCGAATTCAGCCGAATCGCTTCGGTTTGCAGCGGATACAATACGACACCGCTCCAATCTTTGCGAATCTGCGCCCGCGGAATTTCAATATCGGCGGTGTTTTTGCCGATAACACATTCGCCCGCCGCCGACCAGCCGAGCCACATTTCTTCGGTTTCGACATAAAAACGTCGTTTTTCTCCGTCGGCGTCCTCAACCTGAAAATAAAATTTTTCATCCGAACGAAGCTCTTCCAAAACGTCATTCAAACTGCGCTGCGAATCCGCAGTTTCGGATTGCCCGCCGGTTTTTTTTCGGGATGTCTGCTTTTTCTGCGGTAGATCGCTTGCCGCCGAATTTTCTTGAGCAGAACCGTTTGCGACAAAACTTGCAATAATCGCTTCGACGCTTTTCGCCGTGTCGAAAATCAGTGTATAATCGCCGACATTGATGACATCTTTCGGTTGTAAGTTGTGCAGTGAGCCTTGCGACAGGCTTTGACCGTTGATTTGCCCTCCGTCGGCGCGGCACATCAAGGT
Source organism: Pyrinomonadaceae bacterium (assembly GCA_035575965.1). Classification (GTDB taxonomy): domain Bacteria; phylum Acidobacteriota; class Blastocatellia; order Pyrinomonadales; family Pyrinomonadaceae. The sequence goes on from DATLXD010000318.1 coordinate 4,980, forward strand.
CGCCTGATTTCCTTCGCAAACGATGACGAATTGTTCGGGCGCAATCCGATTATCTTTTAGTTCGAGCGTCGCCGACAAATCGTTGCCGACGCTGAAAATGCCGTTTTCGGGAATTTCGCGCGTGAGTTCGGGGACGATTGTGTCCCGATTTTTTACCAAGAGTTTTTTCGACATTAGTAAAGTTTAACTTTTTTATTAAAAACTTATTGAAAAATTAACTTTTTTGACAAGCTACAAAGCATTTCAGATACTATCATGAGGATTTATCGATGAATAGTCGGATGATTTGACCGTTTAACTTTTCGTTAATCTCGACGGCGGTGGTAAATTGTTTTTATGCAAAAAGATAATTCTTCAAACGAAGAGTGGACAAATGGTTTAAGGTCTGAATTTAATCAGGAAGACTTGGCTAAATTATTCAACTATCCGTCAATCGGACAGCTATTCGGCGAAAAAGAGGTTGGTGAATTAGAAGACTTTTTTGCCAGACTGACCGCTACCGGCGAAAACCTGGAGCGCATTATTCGCTACGGAAATCAAAGCGAGGCTGAAAAAGCCGCGCGTGCTTCGCAGGCGGTCAAGATTACGCTCGAATTTTTGCGGAATCTAAAAGAAATGCAGACGGCAAACAAAAAATGATTTTTTTGGAAATAATTTGAAAAAAACAGGAAACATTTTTCAAATTCTGCCGATAATAGTATATAAGAGGAAAATTTTCGATTTTTGTAAATGATTAAAATGTCAAACCAAATTTTTAATTAAGAGAGGTACAATAAAAGTTATGTCAAATACAGACCCGATGATTACACCGAACGGAAAACTTCCGCCGGTAACAACTGTTTATCCCGAACCGCAAGTTCCGCAGCAGCCGAAAAAACCGAATAAGTTTCTCAGCATTTTAGGCGGAATCGCCGGCGGCGCGTTAAATCTCGTTGCTCCCGGTATCGGAAGCATGGTCGGCAATGCGATTGGCGGCGGTTCGTCGTTCGGTTCTTACGGAACATTGATGGAACAGCAACGCCAATTCGACGAAATGCAAAAATACAATCAAATTTCCAACCAGCAGCAGCAAAAGCAGCAGAATGAAATGATGAACCAACAGCAGAAGCAATCAATGCAGATGCTCGGTATGCAAAATCGCGTCAG
>DATLXD010000319.1:0-17501 GCA_035575965.1 Pyrinomonadaceae bacterium
TGGTAAATTCTTTTCTGCAAATCAGAGAAATCGGATTTAAGGTTGGAATGTCAGACCAAAGCCATTTTATTCATGATTTAGATTCAAAGGAAAATACGGCTTAACGCCTTCCGAGTATCAAAGGCAAAACTGGACAAAAACCGAAAGCGAAGAATCCGATGCCAATGAATCATAGAATCCGCGAATAAATAATAGTTTTCGCCAACAAATAATTGTTGACACAGCATAGCTTGTGACGATAATTGAGATTGTCAGTTCTAAAATCAGAAAATTGAGAATATATAGAATACTCATAGCAGTAATTCTTCATTATTCAGCTTACATTTTATTAATTCGTTTATCTGGTTGAAATGAAACGGCAACATGGACATTACTGCGGCGAACAGTCAAAAAGTTGGCATTGGCTGGCGGCTTTCAACAAGGCGGTCAACCGGCAATTTCCCGAAGGCATTCGTAATGGAAAGAAGACAAAAACGCAGGACGGCAGAAAACTGTGTCGCTACAAGCGACGTTGGAAAGTCGAAAGACTTTTTGCTTAGGGGCAAAATTATCGTCGAGTTGTTGTTCGGTATGAATATCATCCTGATAATTTTCTTGGTTTTGTTCACTTAGCTTGTATCTTAATTTTACTTAAATCTTATTTATGAGATGGCTTCTAGTTTTTCAAAATAGTTTGTCACAAAACCAACATCGGCGGTGTTTCCTAATTTGAAAGCAGATTTAATGCTTAATAAATGACCGACAGCGTAAAAATGATAATGGACGCGATGTCCGAAGCAGGCACAGCAGCGGCGACAGAAACGATTGTATTTGATGAGGCTTTTACGCTTCACCATCGGGTTGTCTTTCGCGCGGCGCGGTCGGTTGTGCAGGACGCAGGCATTGCCGAAGACGTTACGCAGGAAGTTTTTTTGCGGCTTTATAATAACCTTAGTCAGATAAAAGGTGAAGAAATGCTGCGTCCATGGCTGATTCGGGTTGCGCTGAATACGGCGCGAAACACTTTGCGCGGAAACATTAGGGCAAACACGCGCGATGAAAACTACGTCAAAGATACGGACGAAACGACGCATTTTACGGCGGAAAAAGAATTGGAACAGCGCGAATGCGCCAAAGAAGTGCATCGCGCTTTGAGCCAGATAAAAGAACCTCTGCGGAGTTGTCTGGTTTTGAAACAGCAAGGTTTGTCTTACAGGGAAATTGCCGAAAGCCTTTCGCTGAATGAAACCAGCATCGGCACATTCGTCGCCCGCGCCAGACAGGAATTTGTCAGGCACTACGGCAAAATCGGGAGGCAACAGATATTATGACGGAAAAATGTTTTGACATCGGCACAATTCAAGCCTTTTTGGACGGCGAACTCGCTTCCGATTTGTCGGAAAAAGTCGCTTGCCACACCGCCGCGTGCGATGTGTGCGCGATAATGCTTGCCGAAGCGGAAGAAGAAACTGCGTTTTCGTTTTCGGCGTTGGAAAATGAATTTGACACATTCGTTCCGACAAATCGTCTGTGGGCAAAAATTAACGATTCGATTGAAGGCAACAAGAAAACATTTTGGCAAACCATTTTTGCGCGTTTTTCAAATCCGTCGGTCGCGGCGTTTGCAGGTTTGGTGATTGTCGTCGGACTTTTTGCGGTAATGTTAAGTGTAAAAACAGATGACGACAAAAAAATCTTTATTGCCGAAAGTGTTCCTAATAAACAAGCCGCAATTTCTACGATTTTCCAAGGAAATTTGTCTGAATCTGCACTACCAGTCAAGCCGGAAATTACTGATGCGGGAAGTGTGAAAATTTCATCGCCTGACAACGACAAAAGTAAATTTAAGATTGTCAAAGCGGATTTTTCTGAAAAAGAAAGCAATCGGCGACCAATAAAAGTTCAAAAGCCGAATATAATAACTGAACTAAACTCGCAACCGGCTGCCGATGCGGAGAATGAAAATCTTTTGGGCGAAGACAGCTATGTCAAAACGATTGCGACTTTGGAGAAAACGGTTGACAGCCGCAAAGATGAAGTTTTGAAGCCTGCGGCGCGATTTGCTTTTGAGAGAGATTTAGCCGTCACCGATGATGCAATCAGAAAAATGAAGGCGGAAGTCAAGAAAAATCCGAAAAACGAAGCTGCTAAAGACGTACTTCGCGCTTCGTATCAAAACAAAATCGAATTGCTCAATTCGGTAGCGGAAAAGTCGGACTTGATGGCGAGTCTAAAGTAAAAAAGTGAAAAGGTTGAAAAGGGAAAAAGCAAAAATGATTCGCCAAAATACTGTCGTACGAAAGTCTTGCCTTTTGATTTTTGCGCTTTTTCTGCTCGCGCCTTTTTCCTTTGTTTCCGCTCAAATCATAGAAACCGAAGGGAAAATTGTGGTTTCGCCCGTCAAACAAAGAATCAGAGTCAAACAAAAAAGCAAAGGAGTTTCCGACGACAGCGACCAACCAGCCGAAAAATTAATCGTGGTCGATGCAAAAGTGAAACTTCAACTCTGCGTTTCCACAGGTAAACTCAAAGTCAGCGGTTGGGAACGCAACGAAATTCGCGCTTTTGTCGGCGGCGGAAGCCGAGTTGGGTTCAAAGTTCTACAAAAAAGCGAGCAAAACGGAATGCCTGTTTGGGTAGAAGTTTTAGGTTTTGACCCGACGAAAAATAATGGAAACAGTGCGGACGAATGTCTTTCGGGCGATGAAATTGAACTCGACGTTCCGCGCGGCGCGACCGTCAATGTCAAAGGCGGCGAAAGCGAAACGACAATTGATTCGGTGAGAAAAACGACGGTTGAAATCGAAGGCGGCGACATTTTTCTAAACAATATCACGCATGGAATCTACGCCAAAACTTTTGAAGGCGGCGTCACGGTGGAAAATTCGAGCGGCGCGATAACGCTTGTCAGCACGACGGGAAATATCGTGGCGGTTGCGGTCGGCGCAAGCGAAATCGGCGATGTTTTCAAGGCAAAAACAAACAGCGGCGCAATCGCTTTACAGAAAATCGGACACCGGCAAATAGAAGCCGGCTCAAACTCCGGCTCAATTAGATTTACCGGCGGATTTCAAAGCGGCGGACAATACAATTTAGGCACTCAAAACGGCTCGATTTTGCTTTCAATTCCCGAAAAATCTTCGTTCAAGTTAAATGCTTCATATGGTTTTGGGGTGTTTAACCCAGAAATCCCGCTACAAAATCTCGTAAAAACCCCGACTCCAAAAGCGCAAAATCTTTCCGCGCAAATGGGTAGCGGCGATGCGACGCTTAATCTCAAGACAGTGAGCGGCGCAATTCGGATTAGAAAACAATAATATCAGTGGACAGCGGATAGTGATAAATTAAAAAACAATTCACTATTACCCACTATCCACCATCCACTTTTTTCTATAATTCGCCGAAAAGTCTATAATAAAAATTCATTTCTCAAACTAAGTCTCGTTTCAAACGTAAGAGTTAAATCAATTGTTTGGAAACAGTCGGATTTGCAAAAAGTTATGAATTCTGGAAACGTCATCGGGCAAATGCTCGATAACAAATACAAAATCGAAAAAGAACTTGGGAAAGGCGGAATGGGAAGGTTTATCTCGCCACGCACGTTGGCACGGAGCGCCCCGTCGCCGTCAAGGTTATTGCGTCCGAGTTTATGCAGCGCGTCGAATTTATCGAGCGTTTTCGCCGCGAAGCGCGTGCCGCCGGAAGATTGCGCCATCCGAACGTCGTGAATGTAACGGATTTCGGTTTTGCAAATGCTAACGATGGTACGGTTGCATATCTGGTAATGGAATATCTGGACGGCTGCACGCTCGGCGAAATTCTCGAAGAAGAAAAACGCCTGCCGCTTTCGTGGACGATTGATATTCTGGAACAGGTTTGTTCAGCCGTCGAAGAAGCGCACAAACAAGGAATTATTCACCGCGATTTAAAGCCAGACAATATTTGGCTCGAACCAAACCAGCGCGGCGGTTACACGGTTAAGGTTTTAGATTTCGGAATCGCCAAGCTCGAAGAACAAATAAGCGACGCGACTGAATCAACTCTCTTGAATTTTTCAACCGCGCCGACTGAAAACTTCAGGTCTAAAACTACCGTTGCCGACCAAATTCAAACAAATACGATTGCCGAAAACCGCAATCGCACAGTCGTATCCGAATCGGCAACCGTTGCGCTAAATAAAAATTCAAATGTAATTAATTCCGAGGCGGGAACGCTCGTTCAGCCAATGGAAGCAATTGATTCAGAGTCGGGAACAATGATTTTGCCCGCCGTTCAAGCGCAGACAATTTTGCTTAGAGAAGTGGACGATAACGGCACGAAAATTCTTCCGCAAGACGAAAACAATGCGACCAAACTCATTTCCGAACAAATCAATACCGGAGAATCTTCAACAAAATCCACCGCCGAATTAACGCGCGTCGGCGCGGTTCTCGGAACGCCGCTCTATATGTCGCCCGAACAATGCCGCGGTGAAAAATTGTCGCCGCGCTCCGATGTCTACAGCCTAGGCGTTATCGCGTATCAGATGCTGTCGGGCAAAACGCCTTTCGGCGGTGATTACAAAGCAGTACTGAAGGCGCACGAAGAAATTGCGCCGCCGGATTTGGAGGCAAAGAAAGTTCCGAAGAAAGTCAAGAAGGTGATCAGCGCGGCACTGGCGAAAGATTCGGAGATGCGTCCGCCGACGGCACAATCTTTTGCCGCCGAGCTTCGCGCCCAATCCGAAGGCATCAGTACATTGCTCCGACGCGCTTTGGAGATTTACGGCAAACATCTGCCGCAATTTCTCCTGCTCGCCGCTTTACTGTATTTGCCGTTGACGATTTTAACGATTTTGCAGGTTTCCGTCGGATTTTTTCAGCCGAGCAATTTAACTTTATACGCCGCAAGAGGCTTTTTAGGTTTAGCCGTAGCTTTCGGCAGCATTTTTTGCGGCTCGATACTCGTCGGAACGATGACCTGGCTGGTAACGCAAATTATGGCTTTTCCGCTCAAGCCGGTAACTTTACGACCGGCACTCGAAGAAGCCAGAAGAAAGTGGAAAAAATTAGTCGGAACATCTTTGCTTTCAGGTTTTTTTATGATTGTCGGTTTAGCCTTTTGTGTTGTGCCGGGAGTCATTTTAGCGGTCATCTGGACTTTGGCAACGCCGGTTGTAATGATGGAAAATCTGCGCGGATTTGCCGCCTTGAAGCGCTCGAAAAATCTGGTCAAGCGTTCGCTTCGGACAACCTCGGCGACTATCTTAATGATGTTTCTCATTCCGATTATCACTTCGCTGTTTATTGCTTTTTTCGCCAAAGCGGTGGTTAGAGAATTCACGCCCGAACCGGATAAACCGGCAATCTCGCGCGCTTCTTCGGAAACTTCGACAGGCGAAACAGTTGAAAATAGGGATAAAGACGAAAATATATCCATCAATATCGGCACAAATAAAGGCGTTAGTATCAAGAGCGACAAAGACGAAACCGATGAAGGCAAAAAGTTGAGATACGCGATTAGAGAGGCTTTGACGCAAGTTATTTATCTGCCGATTTCAATCATTTTCGTTTCGTTTTTTACGATTGTCGTCGCCTTGCTGTATTTGAAAACGCGCCAAATCGGCGGCGAATCGATGCAGGATTTACTCACACAATTCGAAGAAACCGACCGGCAGCGCAGCAATTGGCAAAAAAGCATTCGCCAACGCATCGAACAATCAGGCAAACAAACGAGCAAATCTTGAATCGTAAAGCGTGAATGCCGGATTCAATTTTGGTATGATTTACCATTCACGCTTTGCGAGTTATGAAAATTTTCAGCTTTTTTTTAATAATTTTCTTTGTCTTCACCGTTCGGGCGCAAACATTTCAGCTCGAATTTCTGCTTGCCGAAAATGGCGCAATCGAAATTACGAATCTTTACGGGCGCGTGCGCGTGATTGCGGGTGAATCTAAAAGGGGCGACGAACAAACAGTTGATGCCGGTAAAACTGAAGAAATCGAAAAGGCTGTTTTAACGGCTGAAAATGCCAAAGAAACAGACGTAAAAATCGTTTCGGCAAAAAATAGTCTCGAAATTCTCGTCCAGCCAGCCGACGAAAAATCCCGCATTGATATAACCGTAAAAATTCCCGCGCGAATGCGCGTGCGCGTCGAAACCTCCGGCGGCGAAGTTTCAATTTCAGGCGATGTCGCGTCTGCTGTTGTCAAAACCGACACGGGAACGATCGCGGCAAATGTTCCGCTCGACGACGTGCGCTACGATTTTGTCTGGACGGAATCGCGCCCGCGCTTTTTGAGTGATGTGCAGCTTGAAGAAGCAGACGAAAAAGCCGGCGGAAAGTTTGTTTTGAACGGAAGAATCGGAGAAAAGGAGAAAGGCAAAAATAAAAAGGCAAAAGTAATAAGTGAAGACGAAGCGGAAAATTCCGAAGAAAATGCGGAAGAAGCTCCACCGGAAAATTCGGAAAAAACAATTGACAGCGAACAGTCGGCAACAAATAAAAAAGATAAAAAGAAATCGAAAGATAAAAAATCAAAGACCGAAAGCCAAAAGCCGAAGATCGTCAAACTAGATTTTACGACCGCACGCGGCATTATTCTTTTGAATGTAAATCCGAACGAAGTTCCGAGCGACTTGCGCGAAAGACGTTTGACCGAAGCGGCAAAAGCGATTATTAGAAGCGGCGATTCGTTTTTAGTCGATGCGATTCGGCGAGCGAGTCCGAAGTATTTCGGCGATTACGCGAAAACTTTGCCGCCGCGCAAAGCCGTGCCCGTTTTGAGCGAAGGCAAAAAAACGCAAAATGCGGCGTTTTCGCAAATCAAACGGGTTCTGGTCAACGTGACAGACATTAACAATCGCGCCGTTTCGGGTTTGCAGGCTAAAGATTTTGAAATCGCCGAATCGGGCGCAAGCCGCGAGATTTTATCGGTCGAGACGACGACCACGCCGTTTAATTTGGTTTTGCTGCTGGACGTTTCGGGAAGCGTGGACAATTACGTTGATTTTATTCGCAAAACCGCTAGAAATTTTGTCAATACCGTCAGCCCGAAAGATAAAGTCGCCATTATAATTTTTAGCGAAGATGTCAAAACTCTTTCGACTTTTACCACCGATAAAGGCAAGCTCTCCGCGAGTTTGGACACTTTCGACGCAGGCGGCGGAACGGCTTATTACGATGCTCTGGCTTACACTTTGGCGGAAACCTTGCGACCTCTGAAAGGCGACCGAACGGCTGTTGTCGTTTTGTCTGACGGCGATGATAATCGTTCATTTTTGCCGTTTGACTCGTTGCTCGACTCCTTGCGGGAAAGCGGCGCATTGATTTATCCGCTTTATGTTCCGTCGGCTTTAGTCGCGTCTTCGGCTGGCAATGACGCGACTGCTTCGGTTGACCCGCTCAGAACGCGCTATATCGGTTTGACGACGAAAGCCGATTCGGAAGGCGAAAAATTGGCGCAGGTTTCAGGCGGCGTTTATTATCCGATAACACAACTCAGCGAGTTGCAAAAGGCTTACGACGACATAGTTTTGCAACTTCGCACGGCTTATTCGGTAACTTTTCGTTCGAATACGGCGGACACGCGCTCCGACCGCGCTTCGCCCAATCTGAAGGTCAGGGTAAAACGCGAAAATTCCTTTGTAAAATTAGGTTCGGTCGTCGAAGTCGCACCGAAGAAAACATCCGAATTAAGAAGGAATGATTTTCCACAAGATTCGAATGAGCGACAAACCGCGTTGATGCACAGTTTGTTTGCCGAAGCCGTTAAAAATAATTTTATAGCGAGTATAAGGAAAATTTAAGAAATAATTTGCAATCCTTTACGTTATGTGGGCGGAAAAGTCGCGCAACTGAGACTATTGCCGCGCTAATCTAGCTATTTAAAGAATTTAGAGAAGCGTTTGGCGGCAGCGTGTCAATCTTTTTCTATCTCAAACTACGCATCTAATTTTAGTTGTCAAGAGAAATTTGTTTTTGCCGTATGAAATCGCAAATTTTACAATCCCTTTTCGATGAACAGGAACGCCGACCTTTATCTGTTTCGGAATTAAACGAGCAGGTCAAAGGTGTGTTAGAACGCAGTTTTGCGTCTGTTTGGGTTGAAGCCGAGATTGTAAATTTTGTCGCGGCAAATTCCGGGCATTGGTATTTCACTTTGCACGATGGCGATTCGCAGCTTCGCGCTGTTTGTTACGTCAGAAACAATCTGCGGATTCGCTTTCAGCCATTTGATGGCTTACAAGTTCGCGTGCGCGGGAAATTGAGTGTTTATCAGCCGAAAGGCGAGTATCAAATGCTCGTCGAATCGCTCGAACCGGTCGGCGAAGGCGCATTGAGAGTTGCGTTTGAACAGATAAAGGCGAAACTTGCAAAAGAAGGTTTGTTCAGCGAAGAACTAAAACGCGATTTGCCGTTTTTCCCAAGACGAATCGGTGTCGTAACATCACCGAACGGCGCGGCTTTTCACGATATTTTAAATGTTTTGTCGCGTAGAACACGCACGGTTCATATCACTTTGATTCCGACTCGCGTGCAGGGCGAAACGGCGGGTGAGGAAATCACAAAGGCAATCGAATCAGCCAACATTTTTAATCAAAAATCAGACACCGTTGAAAAAATTGATGTTTTGATTGTCGGTCGCGGCGGCGGCTCTGCGGAAGATTTGTGGGCGTTTAACGAAGAAAGCGTGGCGCGGGCGATTCGCGCGTCAGAAATTCCCGTAATTTCCGCCGTCGGACACGAAATTGATTTTACGATTGCCGATTTTGTCGCCGACCGACGTGCGCCGACGCCGAGCGCGGCGGCTGAAATTGTTGCCGAAAGCGAAGACGGCATTGCTAATTTTTTAGCGCAGAAAAGACAGGATTTGTTTCAGTTAATTGATTACAAAATCTTAAAATCGCGTTCCGATTTGCAGGAATTCGCGCTGTCGGCGATCTTTTCTGAGTTTCCGCAACGAATAAAAGATTGGCGTTATGAAATCGAAGATTTTACCGAATTGATGCACGACGCTTTGACGGAAAAATTGAAAATTAAAGAAAATTTTTTGGATGGTTTTACAAGTCGGCTTTCGCCTCTAAAACTCGCGTCAAAATTAAATGAAAAGAAAACTCGGCTTGCACTTTCGCGGCAAAAACAAATTTCCGTCATCAAAAATAAAATTGCCGCCGGGGGCGAAAAATTGAAAATCAGAATGGCTTCGCTCGACGCGCTTTCGCCGCTAGCGGTTTTAAGTCGCGGTTTTTCGATTACCGAAACGGAAGCCGGAGAAATTTTGCGCGATGCGAAACAGGCAAATATAAATGATAAATTGAAAATCCGTCTGGCAAATGGGAAACTTGAAGTGAAAGTTTTAGAGATAGGATAAGTTGTAGGAACAGGTCATATGTCTGCTCCTGCGATTGTTATTAAACGATGTCAAAATTTGTAGTTGATTTTAATAAACCGAACCCGGGTGTTACCAAAACCGACGCAGCAAGATCTGAGTTCGGCGAATATCAAACACCAAAAAAGCCGAGTGTTTTTTTGAAAGTGTTAAAATTTTTTGCAATTGCGCTCGGCTTGATTTTAATAATCGGCACAGTCGGCGGATATTTTTACTGGCAAAGTTTGAAAAAAACGCCGCAGTATTCGCTGGCTTTAATCGTTGACGCGGCGCGGCGTGATGACCGAAAAGCGATTGACGAGCTTGTTGATTCGGACGCGGCGGTTGAAAATTTTATGCCGCAGATTACCGCGAAAGCCGTCGAGCTTTACGGGCGCAATCTGCCGCCCGCGACGATTGCTAAAATCGAGCGGATTGCCGCGCCCGTTTTGCCCGTCGTCAAGCAGCGAGCGCGTACGGAAATTCCCGATTTGATTCGTGAAAAAACGAAGAAATTTGAAAGCGTTCCGTTCTGGGCAATCGTCGTCGGCGCGGACAGATTTCTGGATATTACGCAGGAAGCGGATAAGGCTTTTGTCAAAAGTAAAATGCTCGACCGACCGCTTGAATTAACTTTGAAACGCGGCGGTGAACAGTGGCAAGTCATCGGCTTGAAAGATGAAGAATTGGCAAAACGAATTGCCGAAAAAATCGGACAAGAAATCATCGGGTTAGCAAAGAGCGGCGGTGGAAAGACGGGTGCGAACCTGGGCGTGGAAAATTTGCAGGAAATTCTGAAACAAGCGCAGGATATTTTTAAGTAAGTTATGGCTGAAAAAAAACAAACATTTGAAACTTCCCTCAAAGACCTCGAACGAATCGTGCGGCGGCTTGAAGACGGAGATTTGTCGCTGGAGGAAAGTCTTAAACTTTTTGAAGACGGCGTGAAGTTGTCGCGTGAATGCCAGGAACGCTTGAATCAAGCCGAGCGGCGCATCGAAGTTTTACTCAAAGACGAAAACGGAAACCCGACGCTCGAAGTCGTTAAAGCTGAAGATTTGCGTGAACAACACGAGCCGAAAGTTAAAAAGAGAATTGTTTTTGAAACGGATGAAGACGAAGAAGAATCGCCGTTTTGAATGAAATACGATGACGCTAAAATAAATTCGCCGTTCAAATCGGCTTCCGAATCGCATAGAAAAACGCCCGCGAAAAGTTCCGAAAACTCAAAATCTGAATTCTAAAGTTAGGATTAGAAATTGAATTGTCTGGAGCGTTTTCGCGGATGGTTTTTTCGCAAAAAACAAACCAACAGAGATAAGTTATTTACCGCTCTTGGTTTTTTTATCAGTTAAAGTTTTGCTGCTCGGCGCGGAACTTTTCGCTTTTAAGCAGAATCCTTAAATTTTGATTGTTCGGTTTTGGCTTTAACTTCCTTGCCGATTCCGGCAACTTTTACACCCGCATCAACTGCGCCGCTTAACGCGCCGGTTGCCGCACCGACGACTGCGCTTTTGGCAACTTCGGTTTAAGCATCCGTCGCTTTTGCAAGCACACCTTTCGACCGGCTATTTACTGTTTTTTTTTGCAGAAGAGCTTTTAGATGCTGACGATTTAGCAATTGATTTTGCCGCCGGTTTAGCAGACTTGCTCGTCGCCGACGATTTTGAACCTCCACCGGACGATTTGCTCGCAGACGACTTTGACGCGGAACTCGAAGACTTGCTCGCCGTCGTTTTTGAACCGGAACTCGACGATTTACCAGCCGACGATTTTGCCGCCCTGCCGGTTGATTTGCCGGCAATCGATTTTCCAGCCGATGACGATTTTGCCGCCGCTGGCTTCGCCGCAGTTTTTGAACCGGAAGATTTACTCGCTGTTGATGATTTCGACGCCGACGATTTTGCCGCCGGTTTAGCGGAAGACGATTTACTACTGCCGCTCGCCGAGGACGATTTGCTCGCTGTCGATTTGCTGCCGGTTGTCGTTGATTTTGTGGAATTTTTGTTTGTTGTTGCCATTGCTATCTCCTTAAAGTTTTTTTTACAACTTACGCAAGAATTTTTACGCTAATCAACAGCGTGTGTCAAGAAAAATTTTATTTTATATGGCTTTTTTGTTAAATAATATCGATATTTGAACTTAATGCGTAATTTTTTGTTAAATTTCTCATCCTCTGAATGTTTCTCCGCCGCACTTCATCAGTATTTGGGCGATGAATTTTTTAATACGTTACGCACAGAAGAGCGAATTGTTAAGCCGGAAACTAACTTGACGAATTAAGCGGAAAATTCGATTTACGATGCAAATAAAAAATGCTTCCGCGTTATTTACGGAAGCATTCAGATTGGGAAAAAAGTAATTTTTGCGTTTGTTTCAACTAATCTCTCGAACCACCCATAAAGATTTGCAAAATATACCAGAAAAGCAGCGCGACACTGGCAAAAAGCGTCAGAGACGCGGCAACGTGCTGGTCGGTTCGATAGTGATGTAGAATGTTGGAAGTGTTATACAAAATTGCTGCACCGGCAAACGCCACCATCACGAACGAAAAAATACTTCCCAAGCCAAAGCCGAAGACAATGCCGGAGAAAATGAATCCGAGGGCGACGAAACCGCCGATTGCCAGAATCGGACCGAGAAACGAAAAATCCTTTTTGGTTAGAAAAACAGTCGCGGTCAAACCCAAAAATAAACCGAGCGTGACGATTCCGGCTTGCGCAATCATCGCGCCGCCGCCCGACATACTACTGGCAATAAAGAGCAAGGGTAAAAAGATAATCGCTTCGGCGACGACGTAAAGCGTCAAACCGAGATACTGCATTCCCTTGGACGTTTGCGAATTTGCCCACCAGTTTGCCAACATCGAAACGCCCATAAACAAACCCAAAACAATCAACCAAGACCAGCGCCCGCCGAGCATTGTTCTGGCAATTGCCTCACCTCTACCGGAGGCAATCAGATAAGTTTCAATTAAAACAAACACGCCAAGCGCACCGGCTACGTGCAAAAATGTTTTGCGAATAAAAGCGGCACGTTCTGCAGGAATTGCATCAGCCGCCGAATAATTTGTTGTAAAATCGTATGTTGTATTCATTGCTTTACCTCAGAAATTTAGATGGTGTTTTTGTAATTTTGTTTGTCTGTTTCGCGGCGAAAATAATTCACCGTAGAAATTATAACTTTTAAAAAACTTTTCGTAATCTTCCGCAATTTCTTCGCGTTACTAAAACCATAGTATAAATAACGCCGGAAAAATTTTTCATTTGGTTACGTTTCAAGTTTTGATTCACAAAAAGAAATTATCGAATAAACCGTTCAAGTTTCGTTAACCGTTCCAGGCTTTGGGCGATTCAAAAGCGAATCTACGCTCCATACGCCCGAACCTCGCGCGGCGATATAGAGAAACACGAAACAATAAAGAACCGCAAGTTCACCGCGATTTTGAAGCGGAAGAAACGCCTGCATACTAAAATGCGCCATAAAATACGCCACCGCCATCAAACCGCTTGATAGAAACGCCGCAAAACCGGCGAACAACCCAATCATAATTAAAATTCCGCCGCCGAGTTCAATCGCTCCGGCAACCGCCATCAACGGCGACAAACCTTGCTGCGCACTGCCCGGCGGCGCTTGCTGCGGCGGAAATCCGAACAGCTTTTGCGAGCCGTGCCAGAGCATCAAAAATCCGGTAACGATTCGCAGCAGTGCGTAAATATACGGTTCATACTTTCCCAAAAATCTTTCCGTAATTTACCTCCGTTAATTCCAAAATTATAAAAACATAATAAACGCTAACGATTGAAAATAACAGATGTGAATTGTTTCCGCGCCGTTCAAAACCACATTTGGTGAAAAATATTTTCAGGCTGTCTGACAAAATTATTTTGCGGCAAGCACGTCAACTTTTTCAATCTTTGGCGGCGCGGTAAAAAGTTCGTCGACTTTCGCCATCAACGCGGCGGCAACTTTACCGTTGAGATGCGCTTCGCGTCCCGATTCGCCTTCAAAAGCGTCGAAGATTCCAAATGTCGAATCATCGAATCTCAACGCATACCAAACCGTCGTCTCCGGTTCGTCATTAACCAAATCCAAACCGCCGTTTAAAAATTCTTCAACTTCCGCTTCCTTGCCCGCTTTCGCTTCCAATCGAACGAATAATCCAACCTTAACCATAATCAAATCTCCTTAAAATATTTATTGTGAATCTCTACAATAACAAGATTTGTCTCAAACTAACATTAGATTCGTGTTAAATATAAAAAAGGCGACTCATTTTGAATCGCTTTTATTTTTAATATTTTCTGCTCAATCGCCGGATGAGCAATTACTTTCTAATAACACGCAAAATTTCAGACGGCGCACTTTCATTTCCTTTTGAATCAATGGCGCGGACGTAATAAAAATAAATCTCGCCTGTCTGCACGCCTTCGTCCTTATATTCAGTCGTCGGAATCGGTTCTTTATTGCGGCGCTCCCATTGTTTGAGCGGCACACCTTCGTCGGCGGAGCGATACATATTGTAACCGACAAAATCAGCCAGCGGATTTTGCGCGTGACGATTGCCCGCGTGGTCTGTAAAAGTGGTTTTCGGCGCAAAAGGCGCACTTTCGTTGCCGTCCGCGTCAACCTGCGTCAGTTTGTAGTAATAACGCTGACCGATTTCGGCGGCTTGGTCATCGAAATTGCCGTCTTTAATCGGCTCGTCCGTCAATCTTTCCCAGAATATAAAAGGCAGATTTTCATTGACCGAACGATAAACGTGAAATCCGACGTATTTTTTATCAACTCTTTCCCGAAGGAGTTTTCGTTTCTGCTTGAGTTTGTGTTTATTCATACTTACATTTGATTGACAAAATTAACAATCAGCGGCAACGCCGGATGAAGACTTTCGCCGCGAATCGAAAACCGATTATTAAAAATAAAAGCGCAATCTTTATTTAAGACTGCGCTCGTTTGTATGTAAATTTTGGAAATTAATTTTCAAAATTTATAAACGTCTGCGGGAATAGCGCGGGCTGGTGTAAATGCGATTCGTGTATCGCCTGTAACCGTCTCGATACCCTCGAAGATACTCCCGACGATAGTTTTGTTTGTAAAGCTGCTTGTTGCCGAATTTATCTTCGTAACCGTTCGCCGCTTTTCTGAAATCACCGGAATTTTCCGGGTGGTAAGCATCGCGTTCGAGACCCGCGTCCGCGCCGTCTTCGAGACCGTCCTTGTAACCGTATTGCCGGGCGGCGAGAGTTCCTTCAAACGGTTCGTATCTGTCATACCTGTCTTCGTAAACGTAAACTCTGTATTGCCGACCGTTGCGATAGTGACGATTTTGCGCCTGCGCCGCGGTGTCGGAGATTAAAACCAAGCCAATTGCCAAGGAGAGTAGAATTGCCGTTTTTTTGATTCCGCAAAGAATATCCTTTGAACACATAACCTTTACCTCCGTTTATTTTGGTTTAGATAAAAAATATACCAAATTGAAATGAAAAAGGCGACTCGTTTTGAATCGCCTTAGAAATAAGAACAAATCACCAATACCAACTTGCCGTGCTTGGATGAATATAAGGAAAGCAATGCGCTTTACCTTTCAAAATCGCTTGTCGAGATTTACGGCGTTCCCGACGATTCAAATAATTTCGATACCAATGCGGCGGAACTCCGTAACCGAAACAACAACCGCGCTCGCTAATTTTCCAGCGTTTAATTCGCCCGCCGGAAACTGCAATCCGTTTCTTTTTTGCCATTTTCCCTCCTGTAAGTTTTCTTACAGAAAGGGAAGTTCGTGTTTGAGCTTCATACGAGATTAAACTTACTTTCGCTTCAGTCTTTTATAAACTTGTCGGCGGTCTTCAACCATTAAAACTTTTACTTCCTGCTGTGAGTCGTTTATTTCGTAAATAACCCGATAACTTCCGACGCGCAATTTATATGCTTCACGCGCCGCCAATTTTTCCGCGCCGAACACTCGCGGATTCGCTTCGAGTTGCCGCAGATGCTCAATGATTCTGTCGTGCGTTTTCCCCGAAATACTTTCGAGTTCTTTGACGGCGGATTTTACGATAACGATTTTATATGGCATTACTTTTTCGCGGAATGCTTTGCCAGATAATTGTCGAGCGAAACGGTCGGTTCTTTTCTTCTCTTCTCGATGATGACAGCGTAACGCAAATCTTCAGCAAGTTTTTCATCTTGCAAAAGTTTATTGATAAACGCTTCGCGCTCACTCTTTTTCAAGGCTTGAAACGCAGTATAAAAAACTTCGGCAGTGGCTTGTGATTGTGTCATAGCGAGAGAATTATAACATCAAAAGCAGATTCTACTTAAGTTTTTGGAGTTGTTGATTCCTCATCTGCAACATTGTTTCCTGCTCTTCTAGCATCTTTATCTTTGAAGACATCTGGTAAAAGGCTGGAAATAGACAAAGACCTTTTCTTTCTCTCATCAGGTATTACATAAATTTCGTGCAAAATGACTTTCAAAGTTTCCAAGAAAAGTTTTAAGTGCTTATTGTCCCATTTTTCCCAAGATTGTTCGTGAACTTTGTCGCTTGTCATATCTTTAATGTGAGAAAGCACATCAAAATATGTCGGGTCAATTTGCGGAAATTTGGTTTTCAAAAATTTAATTCGTTCTTCGTAATTATCGCCTTCGGCTTTTTCTCGAATTGTAAGTTCGTAAATTGCTTTTCGGGTGCAAGCGGAAGCACCTGTTAGAAAATTCATTTTCACGCAACCTTCTGCTTCAGTAATTAATTCACGAATAACTTTCGGAATGCGCTCGTCAATGACGAAAAAGGATGAAGGAACTGAATAGAAAATGTGTTCGTCTAAATCTATATCAGATTTAAATATACTTGTAAGTGAATTGCTGAATAAATGGCTATGTATTTCAGAAAAGCTAAGGTGCATTGATGTTTTACTGCAACTTGAGCATTTAACGAAATTAACAAAACAGGTCTTATTATTCGACCAATTAAATGACTTTGTAATTATTACCTCATAAAGAACATTTCTTCGATTGCAAAAAGGACAATTATAAATTTTATCGTCAATAAAGTATTTCGCATCTAAATGTGAGTTGTCTGACATATAACCTCCAAAAATACTACAAATAATATCTAAAATTTCTGCAAATAAAAATGGGCGAGGACAAGCCTCGCCCTACATATTAAATTGTATCGAAAACTATTCTGCTTTCGGCGCGGCACCTTTTACTTCTTCGGAAACGCCGTCTTCAAATTTCTTGAAGTTTTCGTTGAAAAGATTTGCCAGGTGTTTGGCTTTTGCGTCGTAGGCTTCTTTGTCCGCCCAGGTGTTGCGCGGCTGCA
Source organism: Pyrinomonadaceae bacterium (assembly GCA_035575965.1). Classification (GTDB taxonomy): domain Bacteria; phylum Acidobacteriota; class Blastocatellia; order Pyrinomonadales; family Pyrinomonadaceae. The sequence goes on from DATLXD010000319.1 coordinate 16,657, forward strand.
AGACTTCTTCCGGCACATCGGGGCAGGAAACCGGAATGTGAACGCCGAAAGTCGGGTCGGTTTTGGTTTCGACTTTTTCGAGTTCGCCGTTTAAGATGGCGCGAATCATTGCGCGGGTGTGTTTGATGCTCATTCTGTGTCCGACACCATACGCGCCGCCGCTCCAGCCGGTGTTGACCAGCCAGCAGGTCGCTTGGTGGTCGTTCATTTTCTTTTTCAAAAGCTCGGCATAAACCGACGGATGCAAAACCATAAACGGCGCGCCGAAGCAGGTTGAAAACGTCGCGGTCGGTTCGGTGACGCCTTTTTCTGTTCCCGCGACTTTTGCCGTGTAGCCGGAAATAAAATGATACATCGCTTGTTCGGGCGTGAGTTTTGAAACGGGCGGCAGAACGCCGAAAGCGTCGGCGGTCAGCATTATGATATTTTGCGGATGCCCGGCTTTTCCGGCTTCGACGATGTTCGGGATTGATTCGAGCGGATACGAAGCGCGTGTGTTTTCGGTGATGGTCGCGTCGTCCAAATCAGGTTTGCGCGTTTCCGGGTCGAAAACCGTGTTTTCCAAAATCGTGCCGAACATCGAAGTCGTGCGATAAATATCCGGCTCGGCTTCGGGATTTAATTTGATGATTTTCGCATAACAGCCGCCTTCGTAATTGAAAACGCCGTCGTCCGACCAGCCGTGTTCGTCGTCGCCGATTAAAGAGCGTTCCGGGTCAGCCGAAAGCGTGGTTTTGCCAGTTCCCGAAAGTCCGAAAAAGATTGCTACATCATCGTTTTTGCCGACATTTGCCGAGCAGTGCATCGACATCACATCGCGCAGCGGCATCAGATAATTCATCAAT
>DATLXD010000320.1:0-1842 GCA_035575965.1 Pyrinomonadaceae bacterium
AGGCGCGAGCGGTTCGAGCAGAGCCGCGCCGAAATATTTAATCATCGGAATCAGCACGAGATACGACAACGCGCCGCCCGCAAACATAATTCCCGCGATGCGCGGTCCTATGATATAACCGACACCGAGCAATGCTGGATTGTTTTCGAGCGACACCGAGCCGCCGCTAAATGGTGCGCCAAATTCCTTGACCGGCACATCCTTCCAGCCCCTGAAAACCTGCATCAGCGTGTTAAAAAGAAATCCGATACCGAAACCGGCGGCGATAACCTTTCCGCCCTGCGTCGCCGCGTCGTCCGAGCCGACTTTTTCGGATTCTATGGAAGCGGCGCGTGATTCCGCACTTGCTCCGGCAATCAAAACTTGAGCGCAAGCCGTTCCTTCCGGGTATTTCAAAATTCCGTGCTGGTCGCGTATCAAAGCGCGCCTGAGCGGAATCATCATCAAAATCCCCAAAAGACCGCCGAGAACCGCGACGAGCATCACACGCGAGATTTCGAGGTCGAAACCGAGAATCATAATCGCGGGCATCGTTACGCCCAGCCCGAAAGCGATTGATTCGCCCGCCGAACCAGCCGTCTGCACAATGTTGTGTTCGAGAATAGTCGCATCACGCAGACCGATTTTCGACAGCAGACGAAACAGCGTAATCGAAATAACTGCCACCGGAATCGAAGCCGAAACCGTCAGACCGGCTTTCAACACCAAATAAAGCGACGACGCGCCGAAAATAACGCCGAGCAGCGTGCCGACAATCAACGGAAAGATTGAAAGCTCGCGCATATTTCTAACGCTGTCGGGAATATAAGGGCGAAATATCGCCAAAAAAGGATTATTAGTCATAGCCAAGAACTAAAACCTCCAAAAAAATTTGTTTGCACGGGGAAAGATTTGAATTGAATCTTGCGTTAAATTTACATTGCATCAAACAAACAAGCAAGCAGAAACTGTTTTAGGCGGCAAAATTTGTAGGGGCAGGTCTTGTGCCTGTCCAAAGCGACGAATGTCGCTAACAGCCGTTATTGGTATCCAAATTTAATCGAATCAATTTTCGCTCGCGCTCATCGGGCAGGCACAAGACCTGCCCCTACGAACATTTTCAAACGCCTGAAAATAATCTAAACTTGATAAAAATTTTAACGGAGTTTCTAAATGACAAAAAATAAATCTTTCTCTGCTTACTTTAATCTTTGCAGTTTAATTTTGCTTCTCGCTTTTTCTATCGCGGCTCAAAAAATTTCCGCGCCGAAAGATGTTCTCGGCTTTACGCCCGGCGACGACAGAAAGCTGGCGAGTTGGAAACAGGTTGTTAATTATTTTCAAAAACTCGATAAAGCGTCTGACCGCGTTCAGTTTCAGGAAATCGGCAAATCAACGCTCGGCAATCCGTTTGTCTACGCGACGATTTCCACGCCGGAGAATTTACGAAATCTCGAAAAATACAAACAGATAAATGCCAAACTTGCCGACCCGCGATTGATAAAATCGAATGATAAACTCGCGCAAAGTTTGTTCAAACAAGGCAAGACGATTGTTTTGATAACGTGCGGCGTTCATTCAACCGAAGTCGGCAGTTATTTATCGTCAATGCTGATTGCCGATAAATTGGCGACGGCAAAAGACGCGGAAACTCTGAAAGTTTTAGACAACACAATTATTTTGCTTGTGCCGTCTCTGAATCCCGACGGCGTAGACATTATAAAAAATTGGTATGACAAAACTCTGGGGACGAAGTTTGAAGGAACTGAGCCGCCGGAGCTTTATCACAAATACGTCGGACACGATAACAACCGCGATTGGTATGCTTTTACGCAGGTTGAAACGCAGTTGACGGTCGATAAG
>DATLXD010000321.1:0-14170 GCA_035575965.1 Pyrinomonadaceae bacterium
GTCAACCGATTTCAAAACTCTTTCACGCAGTTTTTCCACCGAAAGTTTCGGCTCGCTCGCCAAAATCAAAGCCGCTACGCCTGCGACATACGGCGTTGCCATCGAAGTACCGGATGCTTCGCGGAAATCTTGATTCAGCCAGGTCGAAAGAATTTCTCTGCCCGGCGCGGCAACGTGGACGGTTTTCACGCCGAAGTTTGAAAACGAAGCCAAATTGTCGCTGCGGTCTAAAGCCGCGACGCTGATGACATTCGGCAAGTTGTAATTTGATGGATAATGCGGTCGCTTGTCGTTGCTCGAACCGTCGTTACCTGCTGCTGCAACAAATAAAATTCCTTCCTCGCCCGCCGCCCGAATCGTGTCTTCGAGTGCTTTTGAGTAAGCGGTTGAACCCCAACTCGCGTTGATGACTTTGACGTTAACGCCCGCGCGTTTGCGGTCAATCGCGTAATTTATCGCTTCAATCGCGTCTTTTGTCGTGCCGAATCCGCCGCGTCCCAAAAATTTGAGCGGCATAATTTGAACATTCCAATTAATTCCGGCGATTCCTTGGCTGTTGTCGCCTTCCGCGCCGATGATTCCCGCGCAATGCGTTCCGTGTCCGTTGTCATCCATCGGATCGCTTCGATTATCGGCGGCATTAAACCCGCGTAAATCGTTGAATACGCCGAGTTCATCATCTTTGTATACAGAAATATTATCGGGACGAAGCCACATATTTTCAACTAAATCAGGATGCGTATAATTAACTCCGCTATCCAGAACAGCAACGACGACATCGGTACTTCCCTGCGTTTTCAGCCACGCTTTCATTGCCGCAACATCGGCTTTCGCTTTTCCGCCGTTTTGCCCGACGTTATTCAAAGCCCATTGTTCAGCAAACATCGGGTCGTTTGGTTGAATTTCGCTCGGTTCGCTTTTACTAAGAAGCGCATCGAAGCGTGAAAAACTTTCAGCCGGGTCGTCAAGATTTATTTCCTGAACCGGCTCGGCGTAAGCCACCAAATCGGTCATCGCGCGGTATTGCTCGGCGACTTTTTCCCTGTCGAGTCCGTCCATATCGTCAATCGAGGTCAAACCTTTGACCGATTCGATTTGGTCTTCGATGCGGTCGTTGTTTTTCGCCGCGATTTTTTTAATGTCCGCCAAACTTACATTCGGGCGAAACTTGACCAAAACTTCGGGTGCGCTTTCATCATTTGAACGCTTAACCGCAATTGGTTTCATCTTGCACGAATTAGTTTTAGTCATCGAAAAAAACGGCATTGATTGCCAGTGTCTAAGCTGTCCTAATACCGCCGCAAAAGTAATTAAAATAACGGCGATGCCGAAATGTATCCAAAAATTGTTTCGATTCATTACTTTAAGCTCCGAAAAAAGTTTTACTCTTTATTTTACGATTCGATAACGTGATTCGTTCCACCGAATCCACACAGACGCAGTTGATATTTATCAGCGCGATACTCATAATCTTTGCCGTCCGCACTCAATTTTATTTTCCAGCCACTCGAAATCATCTGCGCTGACATTTCGTTTGCGGCAGGCGCGCCAAGCGACATATCAGGAAAATCGGTTTCGCTGACGGAAACATTTTTTACTTCGCTTTCCTTAACACTCAAACGCTTTGCCAAATCGCTTTTCGCTCTTTCTACCGCACTGTCTTTGTTAAAACTCATATTCTTATTTTTGTACGTCAAATCTGAATTATAATTTTGCGCTTCTCTAAAAAATTAGTCAATAAAACAAATTGACGATTAAAAGTTTTACACCTGTGGAAAACTTTTAGATATTCTATAAACTGCTACGCTGCATATATTTAGCAGATTATTTTCACTATCAAAGAAAATTTATTTATTACTTGTCAAACAGCAAAAAATACAGGTATAATAAATTTTGCTTATCAAGGAACACTGCGAAGCGTTTCGCAGCGTCGCCAAACACATTATCAAAAATTAGTATCTTAAAATATTTTAGATGTAAAAAGGCTGTCAACCCGACAGCCTTTTTACTTGTCTCTGCTTCGATAAAAGCAGGAAAATTTCCATCAGCGCAGGAATGATATAAACTGCGCACATTGCGCCTAAAATTAATCCGGTCAAAAATCTGGACAAATGCGTGTTTTCCCAAATCTCAAAAAAATCGAGCGACCAATCAATCGCCATCGGAATCATCGCCGATAAAAGCCAAATACGCGGAAGCGGTTCGGATTCTTGAATCGGGCGCAGAAAAGGATACAAAACAAAACCGAGAAATAATCCGAAATAAATACCGAAACATCTCGAACAAACGGCAAAGGGTTGATTTCCAATAAAGAAGGAACGAACCGGAATTTGATGACAAATGTAGCTGCAAAATCTATAAATCGGACTCGAAACGCTCGTCAAATCGTTTGACTCGGCAATCGGCGCAGTTACAATCAGAAAAACCCAAAACGCTGTTAAAAAAGTTGACGCGCCCCAAACGAAAAACGCTCGCCGCCGCAACTTTTCGACGGCGATTTGCGGAACATAGTTTTCGATTGGTTGTTTCATAAAAATTGGTCTTCGGTCTTTGGCTTTTGAGCCTTAAATAAACAAAGACCAAAGACCAAAGTCCGAATCCAAAATCTAAAATCGAATCACCGCATCGGGTCCGCCTTCGACATGAACCGTATCGACGAAACGAATGTTTTTCGACTCAGTTGTCATCACGACGGAATGCGTTCGTTTGCCCGCGCCGAAAAATCTTACGCCGCGCAACAGTGCGCCGTCGGTTACGCCGGTGGCGGCAAAAATTATTCGCTTTCCCGGTGCTAAATCATTTGTATCGTAAATTTTATCCGGGTCTTTAATTCCCATTGACTGCAATCGTTCCATCACTTTTTCAACGGGCGGAACTTTCGATTTGTCAACGCCGAGACGTTCCGGGTCAAAAACGAGCTTGGCTTGAATCTCGCCATTCAGACATTTCATCGCCGCCGCCGTAATCACGCCTTCGGGTGCGCCGCCGATGCCCATCAGCGCGTGGATATTTGTTCCGGCAACCGCCGCCGAAATTCCCGCCGAAAGATCGCCGTCGGAGATAAGCCGAATTCTCGCACCCGCTTTTCGCACATCGCCGATAAGCTGTTTATGGCGCGAGCGATCAAGACAAATAACGGTTAAATCGTCTACATCGCGTCCGAGACGGCGTGCGATATTTTTCAAATTGTCCGCAACCGGCGCGTCAATATCAACCGAACCGCGACACGAAGGACCAACCACAATTTTGTCCATATAAATATCCGGCGCGTTGAGCAAACCGCCGCGTTCAGCCGCCGCGAGAACGGCAATCGCGTTGTTTGCGCCGACTGCGCACAGATTCGTGCCTTCCAGTGGGTCAACAGCAATATCAATTTCGGGAAAAGATTCCCGGACTTCTTCGCTATAGCCGCCGCCGCCGAGTTCTTCGCCGATATAAAGCATCGGTGCTTCGTCGCGCTCGCCTTCGCCGATAACGATTCGACCGCGCATTGGCACACTGTCCATCACTTCGCGCATCGCTTCGACGGCAACGTGGTCGGAGTGTTTGCGGTCGCCTTGTCCCATCGTTCGCGCCGACTCGATTGCCGCCGCTTCCGTAACGCGCAAAAAATCTAAAGACAACTCTCTCTCTGCTTTTAATTTTTTCATTTTGGTTTTGTCCTTTGTTCATTGTTCATTGCTTGTCCGTTGCTCCGGCGGCTTGAATAAGCGGCGCAAAGCAACGAACAATGAACAATGGACGACGAACTTTTTTTATTATCTCCCGACTAATTTTTACACTTGTCTAACCTGCTTTGACAAGTTATGCTTTTCGGTATCATATTTTTATATTAGTTTTTATAACAGACAAGGAGAATTTTTTATAAATGACGTATATCGTGACTGAGCCGTGCATCGAATGTAAATACACCGATTGCGCGGCAGTTTGTCCCGTCGAAGCCTTCCACGAACTTCCCGACCGGCTTTTAATTAATCCAGACACTTGTATTGATTGCGACGCTTGTATTCCTGAATGTCCGGTCGAAGCGATTTTCTCGGATATGTCAATTCCCGAAGAATATACGGATTGGCTGGCGAAAAACGCCGAAGCTGAAAATTACCCGATTATCAGCACGAAAATTCCGGCTCTGCACGGCGCAGGCTGCACCGGACCACCAGAGTAAATTTAAAAAATTATTGTAAGAGAAGAACGGGGAAATTATTATTTTCCGTTCTTTTTTATTTGGCTGAACCCGAAAAACACTTCTGAAGAAAAACCTTGCTAATCAATCTGTGGCAGAAAGTCGTTGAAAAAAGCAAAACTGCCGTAAAGTAAATCATTACAGTTAAAATTCGCATTTAATTGTTCGGGTAAAAGCAGAATGAATGTGGAAGCGGCAAAGTATTCACGAATCGAGTATGAAAGAAGATTTCTCGTTTCGCCGAACGTCGATTGGAAAAAGTTTGTTGAATTATATTCAAAGACTTATGAAGACAAATACCTTCAAGATAGCAGACTCAGGTTAAGAATTTTGACCGATTCTGATTCAAGTCGGCAGCTAATCAAACTGACGAAAAAATTTGAATCGGACTCGCCGTATTTTCAGCAAATTAGCACCATTATTCTATCACCGGGCGAATAAGAAGTGTGTCAAAGCGCGGAAACCGCACCGGCGTGTCGTCCGTTGGAAAATTTTCTCAAAGCCAATTACACTGTTACCGAAACAAAAGATTTTTATTTGGAAAGAGTTAGGCTCTTGAGGAAAAAAATAATATGGATGAAACGATTGCCAACAATGCGCAGCCGAAACCGATGGTCAGATGCGACGAGTGCGACACGGTAAGAGACCATTACGTGACGTTTGTGCTGCCGTCTAATGAAATCAATCACGTTTGCTGGAGCTGCCAGCAGCGTGAAGATATGGCGTTTAACACAAAACCAGAATGGAGACGGCACGCACGGCAAAACGACATCGAAGCAGTTACCGAAGAATAATTTATGGCGGTCAGAAAAATCACCGAATATCCCGAAAGGGTTTTGGCAGAAGTCGGCAAACCCGTGACAAATTTCGATGAAGAACTCGAAAAACTTTGCGCCGATATGTTTGAAACGATGTATGATGCCGAAGGTGTCGGACTTGCGGCACAGCAGATCGGGCTTGCTTTGCGGCTTTTCGTAATGGATTGCGAAGGCATCAAACTCATCGCGGCAAATCCCGAAATTATTTCTACCGAAGGCGAACAATCGGGACAAGAAGGTTGTCTGTCGGTCGGCAAAGTTCCGGCGGTTGTCATTCGTGCCGAAAAAGCGACTTTACACGCCCAAGACGCGAAAGGCGAATGGTTTGAACACGAAGCGACGGGTTACGCCGCGCGATGCTTTCAGCACGAAACCGACCATTGCAACGGCAAACTTTTTGTTGACCATTTGCCGAAAATGCGGCGCGATATGGTTGTCAAAAAATTTCAGAAAGAGAAAAGATGGGAGAAGTGATTTCAAAGCCCAGATTTCAAGTTCCAAATTTCGCTATTTGTGTTCATCTACAGCTAAATTTCTTTCTTAGTTTGAACCGTCAAAAGCAAAACGGCAGCACACACGGAAATAACCGCGCTGATTAAAAATGCCGCTTCCGCGCCGAATTTTGTCCAAATCGCGCCGAAAATAATCGAAGCGGGGAAAACCGTGATGCTGAAAGCCAGATTATAGAAACCAAAAGCCGTTCCGCGTTTCTCCGGCGGAACTAAATCCGCGACCAGTGCCTTTTCCGCGCCTTCGGTCAAGCCGAAATAAACTCCGTAAATCAAAAACAAAGCCCACGCTTGCCACGCTTGATTAGCAAAAGCAAATCCCGCGTAAACGAACGCATAAACAATCCAACCGGAAAAAATCAAAGTTTTGCGCCCGATTCGGTCGGATAAATCGCCGCCGATTAGTGAAAATATAACTTTATTGAAATGCAGAAACATCCACAAAAGCGGCAGGACAGCGACTGCGATGCCGGATTGTTCAGCGCGGAGAAGCAGGAAAGCGTCGGTTGAATTCGACAAAGTGAAAATTGCAATAACGGCGAGAAATCGTTTGAAGTTGCTGTCAAATTCCTTTAACGAAAGTTTGATTTTTGGCGTTTCGATTTTATCGGTTTTAACTTTCGGACTTTCTTTAACGAAAAAAACGATAACGAATAAACCCAAAACAACCGGAATCGAAGCGTAAAGAAAAACTTGACGATATTCCTGCGCGGTCGGATGCTGCGGATTTCCGGCGAAATGTGAAAGAAGAAGGAATGCGATAATCGGACCGATAACCGCGCCGAGATGGTCGGCGGCGCGATTAAATCCGAACGCCAGCCCGCGTTTTTCTTCCGGCACACTTGCTGCGATAATCGCATCGCGTGGCGCACCGCGAATTCCCTTACCAACTCTGTCGGTAACGCGGACTGCCAGAACCTGATGCCAAGTCGTAGCAAACGCCAGAATCGGACGCGCCAAACTAGCCAATGCGTAGCCGAGAAAAACGGGGAATTTTCTGCGATCAAAGCGGTCGCTGAAATAGCCGGAAAAAAGTTTGAGAAGCGCGGCGACCGATTCGGCGAAACCTTCGATTAAGCCGATGGCAAACGGTGACGCGCCGAGCGTTAAAAATAGAAATGCGGGCAGTAAAGGATAAATTATCTCGGACGAAGTGTCGTTAAGAAGGCTGACCAGACTGAGTGCGAGAACATTACCCGAAAGATTTTTGTAGCGGGCGAAAAAGCGTTTAATCGGGTGAGCCATTTACAGAAAATCAACGAGCTTTTTTGTTTGCGGCAGGACGACTATCCGAGTTGTTTCCGTCCGTGCCAAACATCCACAGCGAAATTCCTCCGACGATGGCAATCAATAGAATAAGCGCGACAATCACCGCGCGAATTGCTATTTTGACGGCTTTTTTCATTACGAAAAACGTAATTGCCGCTACCGCCAGCAAAAAAATTACAAAAATTATTGCCGTTATTGTCATAATTTATTTCGCGTTTTCTTTCTCCGCGTAAGCTCTCTGTATTTCGTTAAAATCTTCTTCGGAAACTTCGGAACTCTGCGTCGGCAGGCGAAACTTTTCGTCAGCCCACCCGCCGAAGTCAATCAATTTACAGCGTTCCGAACAAAACGGGCGAAACTCATTGCCTGTGTATTCGGTTTCTCGACCGCATCTGGGACATTTTACAATTGGCATAACTCAAATAAAATCGAATATTAACACAAAGCCGAAAAAAATCGAACAACAATTCGCCCAAAAATATGTTTGATTGTATTGCTGGATTAGTGTAATTATACAAAGTTTGAGTGCGCATTCAGCATCAAAGCGAACAAATCATATGGAGATGTCGTATTTACGGAAGATTTCTAAAAAGAGGAACGAGAAAAATGGCGGATTACAAAGAAAAATTTGAAAAATGGCAGCGTGAAGCAAAGGAACGTTTTGAAGATTTTGACAAGCAAATCAACCTAAAAGAAAAAATAGAAGAAGGTGCAAAGCGCGTAAAGGAAACGGCGCAGAAAGGCGCGGAAACTTTTAAGGAAAACGCGCAGAAAATCAAAGCCGAAGCTGAAAAATCCGAAGTCGGCAAACAAGCTTATAAAGTTGCCGAAGATACTTTCAGAACTGCCGAAGAAAGCGCGAAAAAGGCTTGGAATGCGAGCGAGCCGCTTCGCAATGCGGCTGAGGACGCGGGCGAAAAAACCGCTGACGCCTTTGGCAAAACTGCTGTCGAAGCGGAAAGTATTTTAAAGTCGGTTGGGAAAACGGCGGGCGAAGTTTTCGACATCGCAAGCGTCAGAGCAAATGAAGTTTTTGAAGATGCGCGAAATACTTTCGGCACAACGGCAAATCGTGTTTCAAAAGCATTTAATCTTGGCGCAAGCTGGACGCGCACTATTGATTCGGCGATAAAAACCGTGCAGAAAACTTCCGATTGGATTTCCGAAAAACCTCTGCAAGCCGCAACCACAGGCGTTTCAATTGTAGTCGGCGCGGGACTCGGCGTAGTTTTTACAGGCATCAGTTCGCACTGGCTTTTCAACTCGGCTTTGCCCGCGTGGTCTGTGCAAAAAGCGGGCGAGCAGTTTCAAACTTATCTCAAAAATCAAGATGAATTAGTGAACAAAGGCGAACTCACGCAAGCCGAAGCTGAAAAAATTAAATTCGAGCGCGACATTGCCAAATTCATCGGCGCACCGCTTCTCGGCGCATTCAGTTTTGCTTCCGGCGCGGTGTTGATGACAAATGTTTTTAATCCGAAGACAATCACGGGCGCACCGATTGACTGGCTTTTGGGCGGAAATCCGCTGCTCGAAGGCGTGTGGTTTTTCGGCAACGGCATTGTTTGTTTTAAAACCGGCTACGAATTTTTTATGTTCGCGCTCGAAGACCAAGAAGATGTGCAGCGCATCGTTAAAGAATTGAAAGGTTTATTGCCTGCGTAAAAATTTAATAAATGTCGTCGGCTGTGAAATGAAGATGTTTCTTTTAATCTTCGTTTCGCAGCCTTTTTTACTTTAAAGACGTTTCGACTTTCATATTTTCGTTTTGTAGAATAAAGCAAAATTATGTGGAAAGATTACAAAGAATTTATCAGCCGCCGCAACGTGCTTGATTTGGCAATCGGCGTGGTCGTCGGCGCGGCGTTCAGCAAAATCATTACGACGCTGGTCGAAGGAATTATTATGCCACCGTTCGGCTGGCTGACGAGCGGTATTGATTTCAAAGACAAGTTTTACGATTTGAGCGGAAAATACAACGGCGTGAGCGACCCGAAAGTGATTGAAGAAGCCATCAAAGGCGGCGCACCGCTCGTCCGTTACGGGCAGTTCATCAACGATGTCATCGTATTTTTGATTATCGGTTTTATAATTTTTCTGATTGCACGTTGGGCAACCAAGTATTTCAAATTCTTGGAAGCTAACACCGCGCCAACTCAGACCGAAATTCTCTTGGCGGAAATCCGCGATGTTTTGAAAAATAAATAAAAGGTAAATTCCTACGAACGCGCAGAACACGCAAACTTTTAAAACAATTTTAAAAGATTATTTTACCGCGTTTTCCTTACAAACTTTAATGCCACTCCGTTGATGCAATAGCGCAGTCCGGTCGGTTTTGGACCGTCGCCAAAAACGTGTCCGAGATGCGCGTCGCATCGATTGCACAATACTTCCGTGCGTGTTTCCGGCAGACTGTTATCAACTTTTTCGCCAACGTTGGTTTTGGCTATCGGCGCGTAAAAACTAGGCCAGCCCGTGTCGGAATTATATTTCGTTTTCGAACTAAAAAGCGGTAAATTGCAGCACACGCAGTTATAAACGCCTTGCCTGTAATTTTTGTTGAGCGGGCTTGAGTAATCAGCTTCCGTTCCGCTCTGTCGCGCAACCCGATATTGTTCGGGCGTCAAGATGCGTTTCCATTCGGCATCGGTCTTGACGACTTTTTTAAATGGAAGTTTACCGCCGTTTTCATCGGCTAAATTCTCCGCAACACCTGCCGAGCCAAGTGAAAAGCCAGAAAGAGCCGTTAAAGCTCCCAGCAACATTCCTGATTTTAAAAACGCTCGTCTGTCCATTTTTTTCTCCCTTTCATTATTCTTTACAACCGAATTCGCTCTATGTAAGTTTTTGGTTTCAATTTTAAGAAAACGCCCGAATCGCAATTTTTACAAATCAGGCGTAAAACCTATACGAAATGGTTAGTCGATTAATTTCTCAAAATAAGCAATTAAAATCAAAAGAAAATAGAAAAAGTTCAAAAATATCTGCTCTCTCTATCTGCAATTCACAATCTTTTCGGGCGTAACACAAAAATCAAGCCGCACGTCAAACTCCTGCGCGTCCGCAATTTCCGCAACCGGCTCAAAATAGCTCAAACCGATTTTCATACAATCAGCGCGGCAATTTTTCAAAAACCTGTCGTAAAAACCTTTGCCGTAACCGACGCGAAAACCTTTCCGGTCAAAACACAAAAGCGGAACTAAAACCAAATCTATTTTTTCGGTTTCGACGGTTTCGTCGTGCGCCGGTTCGGAAATTTCCCAAGCGTTTTTGACAAGTTCAGTTTCAAGCGCAATTTCCAGATTTACGATATTACCTGTTTGAAAATTAGCACGCGGCGCGAGTGTTTCGATGCCGGGAAATTCGCGCCAAATTCTTTGAAAAATCAAATTCGTGTCAATTTCATTAAATTTTTCAATCGCTATAAAACAATGAAAAAAATCAATTCTGCTCAAATCAAACGCTTGAAAAAACTGAATTGAAATTTGCTCACTTTTGCTGATTCTTTCAACGGGCGAAAGATTTCTTTGGCGGGCGAGATAAATTTTGCGGAGTTCGGCTTTTTTCACTGTATTGCTTCCAACTCGATTTGTGTTTCGATAAGGAGTTTTCAATAAGCCTTAACATTATTTTCTATTAGCTCCATTTCAATTTCATAATCATCCCAAAACATAAAATCATTAAACTCAAGCCACGTTTGGAATTGTTTATTATTTTCGTCTATTTCAAACCATTCACCTTGTATCCTTTTGTTGGGCGCAAGACTAAAAACTTCGTGAACTAAACCCTCAAGTTGTACCATATCGTCTGTATAAACTTTGTGAATTAAGATTAATCTGACTGATGGGATTGTTTGAAGCTGGCGCATACGCGCATCAGGATTTTTACTTCTACCTATTTTACAGTGATTGTCTGAAGACTTTATAAAATAAACAAAACCAATTTTCTTATTGTTGAATTGAAGAATTAGCAAATCTTTCTCGGCTTGTAATTCCAACAATCTCTTATTAATAAATCCCAGAAAATCAAGTAGTGATTCTTGAGTAGGCATATGGGTTTTTGCTAGCTACAAATAATTATGCCAAATTGTGCTATTTATTTTTCACAATCCAGCCGCCGCCCACAACTTCTTCGCCATTGTAGAAAACGGTTGCTTGTCCGGGCGTGATGGCGGCTTGCGGCTCATCGAAAACGATGCGGGCGCGATTTTCAGGCAAAGCGTAAATTGTCGCGGGCGCGGGTTCGTGACGATAGCGCACTTTGACTGAAGCTCGGACAGACTCTTCGGGCGCGTCAAACGCTACCCAATTTACGCCTTTGGCAATGAATTCCGGTTCATCAAGTTCGTCTTTTTCGCCGACGATGATTTGGTTTTTCAAGCGTTCGATTTGCACGACATAAAGCGGTTTTTCGTGCGCGATTCCCAAACCGCGACGCTGACCGATTGTGTAGCGATGAATTCCCGCGTGTTCGTTGAGCTTTTCGCCTCTTGTGTTCACGATGTCGCCGCGCGGCGGCAATTCGTCCGAGCGGTTTTCGTGTTCGAGATAGCGGTCAATAAATTCGGCGTATTTGCCGTCGGGAACAAAGCAAATTTCCTGCGATTCCTGCTTTTCGGCAACATACAAATTCGCGTCCCGCGCGATGTCGCGCACCTCCGATTTTAACATTTCGCCGAGCGGAAAAAAGGCGCGTGAAAGCTGGTCTTGCGTTAGTTCCCACAAAAAATAGCTTTGGTCTTTCCAGTGATTTTTTCCGCGAAACAGGCGATAACGATTTGCTTCCGCGTCATATTCGACACGCGCGTAATGCCCGGTCGCAACTTTGTCGCAGCCGAGACTTTGCGCTAATTTATCCAGAGACGCGAATTTTAAACGCGAATTGCAGGCAACGCACGGAATCGGTGTTTCGCCCGACAAATAACTTTGCACAAACGGCTCGACAACCGATTTTTCAAATTCTTGTTCCAAATTCAAAACATAAAACGGAAAGCCCAAGGATTCAGCCACGCGCCGCGCGTCGTAAACGTCGTCGAGCGAGCAGCATCGCGACGGAAGCGCATCGCCGTTTTCGTCCACGTTTATTCCGCGCCGCTGATTCCACAACTGCATCGTGAAACCGACGAGTTCGTGTCCTTGTTCTTTTAACAGAGCCGCCGCGCTTGAAGAATCTACGCCGCCGCTCATCGCTACTGCTATTTTCATTTCGTTTAATAAACCGCGTCTCCCGCACGGGCGCAAGGTTCGCTCGAAAACCGAATCGCATTTATAAGATATTTATAAAATCTGTTGTCGTTCACTTTAATCAATGCTATTTTTTCAAAAGCAAATGCGGTAAATTTTATTATAGCAAATTGCCGAATTTTATCTTGCGAAACGAATAATTTATGAATAAATGTCCGCAGTGCAACACGGTCTACGGCGATGAAGTCGTCTATTGTTTGAACGACGGAACGGCTTTGATTGAAGAGACATTTTCGCTGCCGTCCGACCTTGATTCGATTGAGGCGGAAACCGTCATTCGGCACGAGCCGTTTGTGGTGAATTTCGACGCACACAATAAAATTCCCGACCAAAATATAAATCATCACGCTTCGCCGCCAATCGAAAATGTCGTCATCGTTCCCGCAAAACCCGTCTCAAATTCTAAAAATTACGCGCTTTTTCTTCTCGTCGGCTTTCTGATTGGCGGCGGTTTAGTTTTGGCAACGCTTTTACTGTCAAAAACATTTAACCAAAACGAAAATGCTGATTCGGTGAAGACGAATCAAACGGAAATATCGGTGAAAACAATTCCGACGGCGAAAAATAAAAATACAAATGCCGTCAGCGAAACGATTTTAGATAAACACAATGAGGCAACTGCGGCGAGCGATGAAGACTTTAACGGGCGCGTAATTGTGCTGAATGTCCGCGTGCGTTCCGCGCCGAGTGCGGATGCTGCGGTCGTTGACACGCTGCCGATGAACGACCGATTAGACATTATCGAACGCGAAAACCCGAACAGTCCTTGGTATCAAGTCGAATGTGAACACGGCGCGAGCGGCTGGATGCACGGCAACACGATTGAATTTACGCGGTAAGATATTAGTATCAAGTTTCAGGTATCAAGTTTCAGTTAGATTGACTTTCAATTAACCTGAAACTTGATACCTGAAACTTTTTATCGAGGGACTTCGACGGTTTTCAAAATATCGCCGATAATCGCGTCGGTCGTCGCGCCGTCAAGTTCGGCTTCGGCGCGAAGCGCGAGACGATGACGCAGTACGGGCAAGGCAACATCGCGCACGTCGTCGGGCGTTGGAAAATCGCGCCCGCGAATTGCCGCGAGTGCTTTTGACGAGAGCAACAACGCAACCGAAGCACGCGGACTTGCGCCGTAAAGAATCGAAGGATGATTGCGCGTTTTCCTGACGACTTCGACGATATATTTCTGCACGCCCGCTTCCATTCGCATTTGTTTGACTTCCATCCGGCATTGCTGAATCGCCGCCGCGTCCGCAAGCGGCGTAATGTCAATCTGTTCCAAATGGCGCGAATTAAAACCCGCGTCCCAGCGCGAAACGATTTCAAGTTCAGCATCCTGCGCCGGATAATCAATCAAAATTTTGAGCAAAAAACGGTCAAGCTGTGCTTCAGGCAAAGGATAAGTTCCCTCATATTCAATCGGATTTTCAGTTGCGAGAACCGTGAAAATCGGCGACAGCACATAGCGTTCGCCGTCAATCGTCGTTTGCCTTTCTTCCATCGCTTCGAGCAAGGCGGACTGCGTTTTCGGCGGTGTGCGGTTTATTTCGTCCGCGAGTAAAATGTCTGTAAAAATCGGACCTTGCCGCATACTAAATTGCGAAGTCTGCATATTAAAAACATTTGTTCCCGTGATGTCGGACGGCATCAAATCGGGCGTAAATTGAATCCGCGAAAAATCCGCGCCGATGATTCTGGCTAAAGTTTTTACGGTTAAGGTTTTAGCCGTTCCCGGAACGCCTTCGAGCAGCGCGTGTCCTTCGGCGAGAACGGCAACAAGGATTTGTTCGATAACTTCATCCTGCCCGACAATGACTTTGCGAAGCTCGTTTAAAATGTGTGCGACGGTTGATGGTGTATAACTTAGCATCTTGGATTTTGGATTTTGGATTAGGTGATGATTTGGTTGATTTATTCAACTGCAAAATCAAAAATTGTTTTTATCGCTAAAATCAAAACCGTTCCCAAAAAAATTCTCTTGAGCCAAAAGTCATTTAATTTTGTGACGGTTTTTGCGCCGATGTAAGCGGCGACGAACATTGTGACGGCTAAAATTGCGCCCAATTTGTAATCAACTAAACCTTGCCACATAAAAATCGCGCTGGCAATCGAAGACGAAAAAACATTGATGAGTTTGGTCGAAGC
>DATLXD010000322.1:0-1688 GCA_035575965.1 Pyrinomonadaceae bacterium
GAAATCAAAATGGTCGAAGACACGCCCGAAGATATTTTGAGCGAGGTTTTCACAAAAGCATTTTATCCGAAACACGCGCTCGGACTGCCGATTGAAGGCACGCGCAAAACCGTCAGAACTTTTAATCACGAAACGACGAGAAATTTTCACGCCAAAACATTTCAGCCGCAAAACATCGTCATCGCCTGCGCCGGAAACGTCGAACACTCCCAAATTGTCGAATTATCCAAAAAGTTTTTTAATCAGAAATCAGAAATCAGAAATCAGAAATCAGAAGATGAAGTTTCTGCTGTTCCGCATTCGTCTGCGCCGATTTTGATAAAAGCTAAAAAAAATCTCGAACAAGCACATTTGATAATTGCTGCGCCATGGATTTCGTCCGCCGACGAGCGTCGTTATGCAGCGTCGCTTTTAATCGGAATTTTGGGCGACGGAAACTCATCGCGTTTATGGCAGACGATTCGGGAAAAACACGGGCTGGCTTATTCGGTTGGTGCGAGCGCAAACTCTTTTGAAGATTGCGGCGTGTTTTCAATTTACGCCGGATGTTCGCCGGAAAAACTTCTTCAAGTCGTGGATTTGGCGATTGACGAGATGTGCCGGATAAAACGCGAAGGCGTAACGCCGGAAGAATTAAATTTGGCGAAAGAGCAGACAATCGCGTCGGTTCTTTTAGGCTTGGAAGATTCGAGCGTCCGCGCCGCAAATCTCGCGCAAATGGAAATCACGCACGGAAGGCAAATCTCTGTCGAAGAAACTCTGGCAAAAATCCAAGCAGTTAGTGTCGAGGAAATTCGGGAAATTGCGCGGGAATTTTTTCGCACCGAACAAATCGCGCTTGCCGCTTTAGGAAATTTGAACGGTTTAAAAATTCGGCGCGAAAGACTCGAAGTTTCGTGAACAGGCTCTTATAATTTTTTAGGTTTGATTATAAATTTACTGTTATAATAAAATTCAACGTCTGAGAGTTTCTCACCAAAAGCAAAATTTTTGTTAAAATTTAGAAAATTCGGCTGTCGTAGGATTTGATATGACCTATTTGAAATGCTTGACAACCAAAGAAGTGGCGCGTTTGTGCCGCGTCAGTGATGCAACGGTCAAGCGTTGGGAAGACGCAGGATTGCTGCAATCAGAGCGCACCGGCGGCGGACACCGGCGTTTTCGCGCCGAAGAAGTCGTCCGTTTTCAGCGTGAACAGAAACTTGGATTAAAAAAATTTCACGGTGACGAATCGGTTGTGTCGGCAGTCGCGCGGCGGCGGAAAAATAAGTATTTGCCCGGCTCGCCGCTCTTAAAATCTCTCGTCGCCGGCTGCGAAGAAGCGGCGGCAAATCTGCTTATCGGCGAGTATCTGCAAGGCAAATCACTGACGGAGATTTTCGATTATTCGATTTGTCCGGCGATGCGTCTCATTGGCGAGCTTTGGCTTGAAGGCGAGCTTACCGTCAGTCAGGAACATCTCGCCACCAGAACGGCTCATAACTCGATTTACAAGCTCCGAAACACTTTGCCTGTTCCCGAAATGACCGGCGAACTCGCCGTTTGCTGCGCGGTGGAAGGAGATTTTCATGAGTTGCCGACGCATCTGGCGCAAATGACCATCGAAAACGAAGGCTGGGAAGTTTTGAACTTCGGCGCGAATACGCCGCTTAAATGTCTGGCAAAGGAAATCTCGCGGCATTCGCCGA
>DATLXD010000323.1:0-8999 GCA_035575965.1 Pyrinomonadaceae bacterium
CCGCGCACGCTTTCGCAGGAGCGCAACGAAAATTTGCCGAAACGCATCGACCAATATCCGAGCCTTCGGGATTTCTATAATGATTACGACCAATACCGCGTAACCGACATCGAGCGCAAGGATTACCAGACATTTCTCGGAAGCCTCAGCGAAAAGGAAAGAGGTTTCTTAAACGGCAACTATTATTTTTACCAGGTAGATTTGAAAAACATCGGTGGTTTGGTGATGCCTTTGATTTTCAAAGTCGAATATATGGATGGCGCAAGCGAACAAATCCGCGTTCCGGCGGAAATCTGGCGCTACAACAATTTCGATGTTTCCAAGTTGATTGTGACGCGCAAGGAAGCCAAAGCAATCGTTCTCGACCCGAATCTCGAAACGGCTGACGCGGATTTGAGCAACAACTTTTTCCCTCGTCGCACTGTTCCGAGTCGTTTTCAAGTTTTCAAAGCCGAACAGCAAATTGGTTCGCAGCCGAATCTGATGCAGCGAGAGCAACAAAGAAATATGCAAACAACCGCGCCGACCGGTCAGCAAAATCAGAATGCGGCTTTAAATTTGACCGGACGCTGGAAAATTACGGTTGATGCAGGCGGTCAAACGATTCCGTTCACACTAGATATTGTGCAGCAAGGCGGTACGATAACCGGTTCAATCGAATCGCCGCAAGGCACTGCGCCGTTCACGAGCGGAACTTTGACTGCCGACGGTTTTACGCTCAAAGCGACCGTCAACGTCGGTCAGCCTTTTGCGATTACGCTTAACGGGAAAGCCGTCGGCAATCAGATGAGCGGCACGATGGAAGCACCGCAGGGAACGGCGAATTTTACCGGCTCGAAAGCACCGTAAGATTTCTATATTTTGAAATTGAACAACGGTCGCGGGCGAACTACAAACGTTTGAAATGCGAATCTTTCGCAAATTTGACAAGGGAAGTCGAGCAAAGATTATGATTTACACTTTGCTCAAAACAAAAAGCAACAGCCTGAGGGCTGATTAAACTAAACAAAAAGGGAAAAATTATGAGAAAACTACAAAGATTATTGATGATGCTGAGTTTGGTGATGACAATTTTATTTGTCGGAAATTCGGTCGCGCCAGCGCAAAACGATTCGATGAGCGATAAAGACAAGATGTCGAAGGACAAAATGTCCAAAGATAAAATGTCCGGTGACAAAATGATGATGAGCGAATCAGATATGGATTTTGCTAAAATGGCAGCGATGGGCGGTAATGCCGAAATCGAATGGGCAAAGGTCGCAATGCAGAAATCAACCAATAAAATGGTACAAAAGTATGCAAAAAAAATGATGAAAGACCACACGAAAGCCGGAAAAAATTTGATGAAAGTTGCAATGAAGCACAATATGATGCTCCCGACGACAATGAGCGACGAGCAAATGCAAGTAATGAGTCAACTTCAACAGGCTTCAGTGGCTGATTTCGACCGTATGTATATTCAAATGTCCGGTGTCGATGCGCATCAAAAAATGGAAGCACTTTTTCAAGGCGAAGTGAGCGGCGGCTCGAATGCAGATTTGAAAGCCTTCGCCGCTAAAACTTTACCGACCGTTCAAATGCACTTAAAAATGGCGCAGGATATGGCGAGCGGCGGGATGATGGGCGACAAAATGATGAAGAAAGATTCGATGAAAAAGGATTCAATGAATCAATAAGCAAAAAAGCTAAACTGTAAATCGGGTGAATGTTTGACAAAAGCATTCACCTTATTTTATTTGCAGTCGTCATCGTTTAACCGTAAAATAAGGTCAATTAAGATTGGCAAATTATAAAATGAAAATCACAATAACTTTTTCTATAGCTTTTCTGGTTTTACTGCTCGCTCTTGCGGCAGACGGTGTTACGTCTTCAAATTCGCATCGCTACCATACTACCTTGACCAGGATGGATTACAATGCAAAGGAGAAAATCATCGAAACTTCAATCCAAATTTTCACTCACGACCTCGTGCCGCTTTTGGAAGAGAAAACTAAAAAGAGAATTGACCTAGAAAAAACGTCCGATGTTGACAAACTGATATTTAATTATTTGAGCGAAAATTTCATATTGAAGGATGATAAAGGCAAAACAAAGAAAATAAAATGGGTTGGCAAGGAACTCGATGTTGACATGGCGCGGGTTTACATCGAAATTTCCAGCGATAAAAGTCCCGATGGTTTCAGCTTGCAAAACACACTCTTTTTTGAAAGTTTTCCCGAACAGACAAACCTTGTAATCGCCCGCTTTGATGAAAAAAAAGCAGACTTGCTTTTCAAGGTCGGCGATAAATTCAAAGAAATAAAACAAACGATTTCCTCCGCAGAAAAATAAAGCGAATATCGTTTGCAGCCGTCGAAATTTTATTCAAACAGAATTTACAATCAGGAGTTTTTAATGAAAATAGCCTTAAACGGCGCGACGACAATGCACGCCGATTTAGAAACCGACATCAAAGCCGCAAGTTCGGCAGGTTTTGAACTCATCGAGATTTGGGCTTCAAAACTGCGCGAGTTTTTGAAAACTAAAACAATGACTGATTTGAAAAGGCTTTTGAAAGAAAACAATCTCGAACCTTACAGCATAAATTCAATCGAACACATAACTTTCAGAAACGCCGAAGATTACGAAAAAATCAAAGCCGAAACCGAAGAATTTTCTCGAATTGCCGAAGAAATCGGATGTCCTTATGTAGTGGTCGTGCCGGGAAAATTGCCCGAAAATGCGATGCGAGAAGAAATCGTTGAAGAATCTGTTTGTGTTTTGAATGAACTCGGCGATATTGCCGAAAAGCACAATGTTTCGCTGGCGTTTGAATTTTTGGGACAAACCGATTGTTCGGTGCAAACGCTTGATTTCTGCAAGGAAATTGTCGAAAAAGTAAATCGCAAAAATATCGGCTTGGTTATCGATACTTTCCATTTTTACGCCGGAAATTCGAGTTTTGAAGCAATCGAAACGCTCAATCCCGAAAAGCTTTTTATCTTTCATATCAACGACGCGGAAAATTTACCGAAAGAAAAACTTACCGATGCGCACAGGCTTTATCCGGGACTCGGAATTTTGCCGATAAAAGAAATCAAAGAAAGATTCGATAAAATCGGTTATGACCGAATGGTTTCCATTGAGATTTTTCGTCCCGAATATTGGAACGCCGACCCCTTTGAAGTAGCAAGATTAGCTAAAGCCGCAACAGAAAAAGTTTTGAACTTAACACCAAAACAAGCAACTGCATAAAAACGATTTGCTGCAGAGTTCACGAATAACTCAGAGAAAAATGATTCCTAATCGGAATTCTCCGTGAACTCTGCGGCTAAAATTCTTATGGGAAAAATAAAAGTCGGAATTATCGGCACAGGTTATATGGGCGGGACACACGCGCAACTTTACGCGCGAAACGAGCGAGCGGAAGTTCACGCCGTTTATGACATCAAGCCGGAAAGAATGCAGAGAGTTTCAAGTCAAACCGGCGCAAAATGTATGGAAAACGGCGAGCAGGTAATCGAATCATGCGACGCGATTGTCGTTACGACACCGAATTCGCGGCACACGGAATTAACGATTGCCGCCGCAAATGCCGGAAAAGCAGTGTTTTCTGAAAAACCGATGGCGACAAATTTGACGGAAGCCCAAGCCGTTCTCGAAGCGTCAAAAAATGCAAAGGTTTTTCAAGTCGGACATAATCGTCGTTTCGCGCCGGTCTATGTCAGATTAAAAGAATTAATTGCGGAAGACAGAGTTCACTCGGCGCATATCAAGATGAATCGCGGCGAACTCAAAAATCCCGAATGGACGAGCGATACCGATGTAACCGGCGGTTTTTTATATGAAACGACCGTTCATATGTTTGACATGATTCGGTTTCAGTTCGGCGAAGTCGAAGAAATGATTGCCTTCGGTTCGAGCCAGACTTACCCGGAAATTGATAATTTTTCCATTCTTTTGAAATTCAAAAACGGACTTCACGCAACGTTTTGTTCGGCGGCTGATGCTAGTTGGGTTTTTCCGTTCGAGCGCGTCGAAGTTTTTTGCGAGCATCGCACAATAATGACTCAGGAGATGGAAAATTTGACAGACAGTCGCGGAACTAACCCTAACTTCGAGTTCTTTTCGTGGCATCTTTTGTCAAAGGAAGAACGTTGGGGCTACGAGCAGGAAAACCAGCAATTTATTGACGCGGTATTGAATGAAATCGAACCGCCCGTGACGGCTTTGGACGGCTTTAAATCAGTCGAACTCGTCGAGG
Source organism: Pyrinomonadaceae bacterium (assembly GCA_035575965.1). Classification (GTDB taxonomy): domain Bacteria; phylum Acidobacteriota; class Blastocatellia; order Pyrinomonadales; family Pyrinomonadaceae. The sequence continues at coordinate 4,244 of DATLXD010000323.1, forward strand.
CTTGTTACAAAGCAGTCGAAACGGGCGAGAGAGTAAAGTTTGAATAGTAACAAAAAGTTTGCTTTACTTGTTAAAAATTCTCTATAATTTTCCGCAACTTTCCGAAAACTTTTTGCGTAGAGGTTTTTATGATGCAATGCCAGAATTGTGGACAGGTCAATACGGCAACAAGCAATTTTTGCCGTTTCTGCGGAACAAAATTTCCTCCCGCCCAATTTCCAAATGGCGGTAAATATGAATTTGAACCGCCGCGCCCGTATGTTTGGAAAACCGACGAACTACAAATTACCGAAAGCAAGGCGCGAAAATCAAAGCAAATAAATCAAGTGCAGCCGCTCGATACTTTTATAAATAATCAAACGGCGAGACCGCAGCCGCTCGCTTACCGGCAACCGCAAAATATAGCTTACGCGCAACATTGTCCACGCTGCGCAAGCGGGCAGATGCCGCGTTACGAAAGAAAAGTTTCGACAACCGGATGGATTGTTTTTGCCGTTTTGATGGTTGTATTTTTTCCGCTCTTTTGGATTGGACTGCTGATAAAGGAAGATGTTCAGTTTTGTTCGGTGTGTAATTTGAGACTTAAATAAAATTCCTTAACTTAAATAAAGAAATCACCTGTAATTATAGCTTTTAGGGTGTTCTATTTTAATTTCAGGATTCGTGCTGGTAACTTTTACCTTGTGATAGCCTTTTTTGAAATGTGTCGAAAGATACGTCAAAACAAACTGTCTGTTTAAGGTGAGCCGCAAATCCCTAAAAAACGGTTCAAACGAAATCGGGGAAATCGAGCCTTGATAAAAAGCACGTCCGCCGGTTTCGTCCGATAGTTTGTTGAGCAGATTTTGACCGTTGGCAATTAAATTAGAATCTCCGCCTGCGGTCGAACTCGCCTCGTTATAAAATGAATAAACCGCGACACCTTTACGCTGCGCTTTGAGAACTGCCCGGTCAAGGTCTAAGCTCGACAGAGATAAAAAATTTCCATTGCCGTTTGAAATGTCCAATCCATCGGAAACCAGCAATATCGCGCGTCTTCCGTTGGGCAAAGCATCAAATCGTTTGAGCGCGTCGCTCACGCCGTCGTAAGGACTTCGGGATGCAACCGAAGCCGAGCCGACGACAATTCGCAATGATTTAGCCGCTATTTCTAAATCTTCCGTAAATTTTTGCCGGACTTGAAGCGAACCGCCGCGCAAGTAGGCAACCATTATCCGCGAGCCTTGCGGAAGAGTGCGAATAAATCGAGCAATATCCTGTAGTTGAAGATTGAAGGAAGAAGAAAGGTCGTCTTGAATTAAAACGGCAAGGGCGAGCGGCGTGTCGCTGACGCTGCGGATTGACAAAATTACTTGTTCGTCACCGTCTTCCCTGACCGCAATTGTGTCGGCTTGCACGAATTCTTCCGCCCTTTTACCCCGTAATTCCTGATTGGTAAAAATTGAAATTGGAATCGAAACAGTGCGGACACGTTGCTCCGGCTGATTATTGTGGTCTCTGTTTTGTGCCAAACAAAAGCCGGAAAAAACCGAAATTAGAATGAAAACAATTGCTGCCTTGGAAAAATTAATTCGCTGCATAAAAGACCATCTTTAAAATGAACTTAACACTTCATTTATCATAGTAATACATTTTATTCGCGCTGCGGCTAAATTTTTTTGATGCGGCACGTTTGAATAAAGTTTGTATAGTTTGTAGAGTAAATCCGTAAAGATGAAGGAACTAGAACCGAGATACGAAGTTACGCGCAAGGATTTGGCAAAGGACAAAGCGTTAAAATTCGGCGCGTGGATTGTGCCGGCTTTGCTGGCAATTATTCCCGCGCTCATCTTTTTTGCGCTTTTTTTGTTTTCCAGCGCGACTCCGACTGCTTTTACCTTACTTTTTCTTAGTTTAGCCTCGCTCGTCGGCGGGTTTTTGTTGGGTTTAATTATTACTGGCGGAATACTTTATTATCGTTCAGACTGGCTCAAAAAAGTGCGTGAGCGCATCGCAGTTGACGGTATCAAGGCGCAGGAAGTTGACTGGTTCAGACACGAATTGACGACGACCGAAAAAAAATCTCTCAAAGAAATCGAGGCAAAGAATTTGCTGCTGGCGGACGCTTTCCGTGATACTTTAGCGGCGCGGCTGACGGCAACTCGCATTTTAAAGTCTTCCAGACAGGAACTTTTGCTTGTGGAACGGCGACAAAATAAATTGAAGTATCTGAAGTCGGAAAATTCGGAGAATCTGCAAAATGAGTTAAAGGAAGATTTGAAAAAACTCAATCAAATAAAAAGTGAAGCCGAAGAAATGCGTGTCGAAGCCGAGACGCGCCTGCAAATGATTGAGGCGGCAAGCCGACGCGGAACAAATTTAGCCGACAGCGAATTGGCACTGAAGAAACTTTCGGCGCGAACTGTAGAGCTTCCGCTTGCGCTCGAATCGGCTAGAATGGAAGAAGAAATTAGAAGAGAATTAGAGGAGGAAATGGGCAAGATTAAGAATTGAAAAGATAAAATACAAAGGGTCGTTTGAAATTTATAAAAAAGCGAAAAAAACCACGAAAGCCGTTCCAAGCGGCTAAATTGAACCTGTATCTCAACAGGTGGGTGGCCTTTTGCTCAAAAAAAATCCGAACATCAAAGCCGTTATCTACGGCAAATCTTTAACTGTGAAAGATTGCACCGAAAAACGGCATCAGCCTCCCGAATCAATATATGTTGGCTCAATTATTGTGCGTTTGGTCACAAACTTCGCAGAAGTTTTTCGCCTCAAATTATTCTAACACAAACAAGGATAAAGCAAAATGCAAAGCGGAAAATGGAAAATCAAATTCGGACTTTCCATTTTCCGCTTTGCATTTTGCTTTAAATTTCTACTGTTCCGTTTCCAGTACTTGCGGTGCGGGTTCACGATGTTTAAGAACGCGGTCGAGCATTTCGGAACATTCCGCACTTCTCGAAGCGAGCTGCGCGTCGGATTGTTCCTGTTGATTTTTTAATTGATGAAATTCGTCGGCAATATGCAGCGCGGCTAAAATAGCTACTTTCAAGCTGTCAACCGTCAACGTGCCGCTCGATATTTCGCGCATTTTGTCGTCGACGTATTCCGCGAGACGCATTATGTAATCATTATCGCCATCCGAGCGAATGTTGTAAGTCTGGTTATAAATTTCGACACGGATTGATTGTGCCGCCGTCTCCGCTTTGCTTTTGTCGCCAATCATAAATTTTATCTGTGAACGGCTTCCGCCACGTCAGGCTCGATAATCGTCATTGCGTCGAGCATCGCTTCGACCTTCAACTGTATCGCGTCTCGCTCGCTCAATAAATCTTCGACTTTCTCTTCGAGGCGCGTTCTTTCCGTCAAAAGACTGCTAACTTCGTGTCTTAACGAAGACATCTCGCGCTCGATTCTTTCTTTTTCTTCGCGCAACTTTTTAACATTCTCGATTGTCAGATAGATTTTGTCTTCCAGATGTGAGAATTTTTCCATTCCTGCCAGACCGTTCATTGGTTTCTCCAAAATTTAGTTTTATAACTTTCCGTCTGATTATGTTCATTTTTGCGAAAAACTTCAAGTATTTCATCAACTTATTTTCTAAAATTTCTGTTTCGCGCTCAAATTCGTTTTCAGACTTTGCAGAATTTGCTGATGAATCGAGTCAACTTCTCCGTCAAGCAGAGTGCGCTCATCACTTCGATATTCAAGCCGAATCGTTATCGAACGCTCATTTTCGGCAACACCTTGACCTTCATAAATGTCAACAAATTCAATCTTTCGGCAAAGCTCGAAACCTTGTTCGACAATCGCTTTTTGAATCGCCGCAAAGCTCACGTTGCGCTTTACAAGAAGGGAAATATCGCGCACGATTGACGGATAAACGGGCAAAGGTTGATAAACGATTGTTTGTTCTTTTGATTCGAGCAAAGTTTGCAAATCAACTTCCGCAATAAAAACAGGTTGTCGAAATTTATAAACCGAAGCGATTTCATCATTCAGTCGCCCAATCGTTCCAACTGATTTGCCGCCGGAAACAACTTCCGCCGACTGACCTTTTTGCAGATGTTTTACATCAATTGCCCGAAAATCGAGAGATGGCAATTTTGCTGCATCAATTGCGCTTTCGAGTGTGCCTTTCGCATCGTAGAAATCAAGCTGTCGAAGCGGCAACGTTTTATTTTGCAAAGTTTCACTGCCTGTCAAAACCAATGCAAAAAACTCGCGTTCATTCGGCAAATCGTTTTCCTTTTGCGAGGCGGAAAAAACCTTGCCGATTTCAAATAATTTAACATCGCGTTTTTGATGATTGAAATTTGTGCGAACCGCGTCGAGTAGTCCTGCAAGAAGGCTCGGACGCATTCTGGTTGCGCCTTCGATTATCGAATCTTCAAGCGTTATGAACTTTTCATCTAAATTCTCGACAACCAGATTCGGAATTAAATCGAACTTTTCATCATTTCGTGTGTCAATAAAACTATAAGAAATCGCTTCATTGAAACCGAGATTCGCCAAAGTCTTTCGTAAATCTCTTTTGCGCGGTTCAGTCGGCTGATATTCACCCGTACTTTTTGACACGGGAAGTTCTTCACCAATTTTGTCATAGCCGACAATCCGCGCAACTTCTTCGACCAAATCTTCTTCTATCGAAACGTCGTGCCGCCAACTTGGAACGGCGAAAATTTGCGATTTGCGATTTGCGATTTGCGATTGGTCTTTTACTTCAAAGCCGAGAGCGTCCAGAATTTTTAGAATTTCCGCCTCTTCAACT
>DATLXD010000324.1:0-3056 GCA_035575965.1 Pyrinomonadaceae bacterium
GTTTAAAGTTAATTCATTCAATCGGCTTTTGCCAATCAGCCGGCGCGTCGAGCCGCACGCCGTCAAATAAAAATCCGCCGTGTTTTTCCAGAATAATTTCGGCTAGTTTGATAACCTTTACGGATTTTCCCCAGACGAAAAGTTCTTCAAAACTTTCGCAAAACTCTTGGTAAAAATCAGGATTTAATTTTTGCAAACTTCGTGGAATTGATTTGCTTTTCGCCGACCAAACGCCGTTTGTCCGCAAATAAAAATCTGCTAAAGCGGCGTAAAGCGTCGTTCCCGAAGCCGTTAATTCCTCTTTTGAACGCGGCTCACGAACATCATCAATCAAATCGGTAATCCAACAGCGAAAATTGCGAATTTCCTCTTCGGAAATCTTCGGCGGATTATTCAAACAATCATTCGCCAAACATTTTAACTTTTCGGACAAGTCATTTTTAGCCGGAACTTCGCGTCCTTCTGAAACCATTACCGCAAGCGACGGAACACCGGATTTAGCGTCCGCTTCAAAAAAGTAATTCAAAGTTTCGGGCGTGTGAACGAATGCTTCGACGGGAAAGTTTTGAAAATAAAAAGATTCACGGAAGGCGTTCGCTAAATCTTTATAAATAATGACAATATCCAAATCGGAAAAAGTTGTTGCTTCGCCGCGCACGATTGAGCCTGCCAGAAAAGCGAATTCGGCAGACGGATATTTTGTCCGCAAAATCTCGTTCGTAATTTCGATTAGTCCATCAAGCGACGTTTTGCTGTTCATCGCTCACCGTCAAACTGATTAAATATCCGAACAAAACCGTTACCAGACAACCGATGACATTGAACCATAAAAACTCGATATTCGTGTAAAAACTTGCAATCCAAACCGACGCTATGCCAAACAATAAACCGAAAAACGCACCACGCGCACGCGCTCTTTTGACGACAAACGCCAGCACGAAAACGCCGAGCAATGAGCCGTAAAAAAACGAGCCGAAGGTGTTGACGACTTCAATCAGCGAGCCGAGATTCGAGGCAAAAATCGCCACGATGCAAGCGAAAATTCCCCAGACAAATGTTGAAATTCTGCCGACGGCGAGCGTTTGCGCGTCGGTCGCGTCGGGTTTGTAAAGCCGCCGGTAAAAATCAAGTGTCGTCGCCGTGGCAAGCGCGTTTAGTTCCGCCGAAATCGAAGACATTGCCGCCGCGAAAATCGCCGCGATGATTAAACCGATAACGCCCATCGGCATATTTTGCAGAACGAATGTCGGGAAAACGTAATTGACATCGTTAAACTTTTTGTCGCTCGTATCTCTGATAAATTTGACGGCTTCTTGTCGGCTGTCGTTAAATTTTTTGTCGGCTGCGATGTAATTTTGACGAAATTCCGCGCTTTCGCTTGAAAATTTAATTGCGGCTTCGCGGCGTTCGGCGTGCGCCTGCGCGTAGTTTTGCTGAATCGTTTGAAACTGGGCGTTTTGTTCGGCTTTGGCGATTTCATTCTGGTTAAAAATTATTGGCGGCGCGTTGAATTGATAAAAAACGAAAACCAAAACGCCGATGAGCAGGATAAAAAACTGCATCGGGATTTTCAAAAATGCGCTCATCAAAAGCGATGTTCTGCCCTCGTCAATTGATTTCGCCGTCAAATACCTTTGCACCTGACTCTGGTCGCAGCCGAAATATCCGAGCATCAGAAAAAGTCCGCCGATAAGTCCCGACCAAATCGTATATTTCTCCTGTAAATTAAAGCTCGTGTCAACCGTATCTAATTTTCCGAGCGAACCGGCGAGATGAAGTCCGTCGCTTAAAGAAACTCCGGCGGGAAAGCTCGACAAAATCACAATCAAACAAACCGCCAGACCGAAAAAAATTACGAACATTTGTTTCACGTCCGTCCACGTAACGGCTTGCACGCCGCCGAAAACCGTGTAGACGGTCGTGGACATTCCGATAGCGAAAATCGTAAAAATCAAATTCCAGCCGAAAACGATTGAAAGCACAATCGAAGGCGCGGAGATAATCACGCCTACGCCCAAACCGCGCGAAATCAAAAAGAAAAAACTCGTTAAGGTTCGCACCTTTACGTCAAAGCGTTTTTCCAAATACTCGTAAGCCGTATAAACTCCTGCGCGGTGGAAAAACGGCACGACCGTCAGGCATAAAATTATCATTGCCAGCGGTAAGCCGTAATAAAATTGGATAAACCGCATTCCGTCCGAATAGGCTTGTCCGGTCGTGCCGACTAAAGTTATGGCGGAAAGCTGCGTCGCCATCACACTCAATCCGACTGCCCACCATGGCAAACTCCGGTTGGCGAGAAAATAGCCTTCGGCGGTTTGGCTGTGTTTGGTCAGACGAATTCCGTCCCAAATCACGTAGGCGAGATAAGCGGCGACAATTATCCAATCGAGAATTTTCATTTGTTAGGAAAAGTTTATTTTGAAAAATAAAACGAAAAAAGCCACAACGCCGCAATCACCAAAACGGTTGTAATGACGACCGCCAGATAAATGCGATTCCACCACGCATTCGATTTTTCTTCTAAAATAATTTCTTCCGTTTTATGCACCGACCGTTTTCGCTCCCAAAACTTTTTCGTAAAATTTAATATACTGCGGAATGACAAGCTCGGAACTGTAACGCGCAATCGCCAATTCGCGTCCTCTTGCGCCGAAAGCGCGATGCAAATCGTTGTCGGTTAAAAGTTTCATCGCGTCGTCCGACATTTTTTCCGTATCGCCGATGTCGCTCAAAAATCCGCTTTCACCGTCTGAAATAACTTCCGGCAAACCGCCGACGCGAGTGGCAACGACGGGAACTTCACAGGCTTGCGCCTCCAAAGCGGCGAGACCGAAGGATTCTTCTTCGGACGGAAGCAGAAAAACGTCGGCAACGGCGAGATAATCGGCGATTTTTGCTTGTTTGCCGACAAATTCCGTTTGTTCCAAAACATTTAACTGTCTGGCGCGATGATGAACGGCGGAGCGTTCAGGTCCGTCGCCGACCATAATCAGCCGCGTCTTAACATCCTTTTGCAAAACTTTGGCAAGAATTTCGACGCAGTCAATCGGACG
>DATLXD010000325.1:0-2574 GCA_035575965.1 Pyrinomonadaceae bacterium
GTTCGCGGGCGCGATGAAATTGATTACAATTCGATTTTAAACGGCTTCGGCTTGCAGCTTTCGACCGGCGCGTCGAAACGCGAAACGGCTTATCTCGGCGCAAACCTAACACAAGCGGGTGAGCGTTTGAATGTAACTTCCCTGCCTGCCGACACACCTGCTTACGAGCAAGGCTTGAACGCTAACGACCAGATTATCGCCATTGACGGAAACCGCGCGACGCAGACGTTTCTGCAAAGTTATTTAGCAGAAAAACGTCCGGGCGATAAAGTAAAATTTACTGTTTTTCGTTTTGACGAGATGCGCGACATCGAAATCACGCTTGGCGGACGCGCCGCGCAAAATTACGAAATCGTTGCCGTCGCAAATCCGACGGACGAGCAGAAACGCTTGTATCAAAGCTATTTCGGAACTGAATTGAAATAATTTTTACCGCAAAGAAAACTGATAACCGATAGTCAACAAAACGATTTAAATCAAAGCACTATCCGTTGTTAGTTTTCCTTGCGGTTTAATTCTATGTATCAAAGAAAACTTGCAAAGTTAATTATAATCTGGCTGGTATTTTCCTCTTTCGGCTGTCAAAGAAGTAACTTTCAACCGCCGACGGTTGCGCCCGCGACTTTGCGCGACGTTCCCGCTCTGAAATTAAATTTTCGGCTTGAGACGGATGTTCCCGTGCCGCCCGCCGCTGGCGAAACTGCTCAGATGGAAGAAAGAAATGTCGCCGTGCAGACGGATTTTGACCAAAATCGAACGCAGGAACTCGTCGATAAAACAATCGTCTCGCCAAACAAACAGAGAGTTTTAGCGGTGTATCACAAAGCGGAAGATTCACAAGGAGATTTTCGTCTCGATATGTATTCGGCGGACGGGAAACTATTACGAAGAATAACGCCCGACGGAATGGCAGTTCATTATCCTGATACGATTGTCTGGTCACCCGATTCTGCAAACGTCGCGTTTATGGCAATGACCCGCGCCGGACAGACATCTGCGCTGTCGAGTCCGACTCCGGTGGATAATCAGGCAAATACTGCATCGAACTCTGAAATCGATGCTAACACCGATGTAAATACAAACGCGAATATGGAAAATGCTAGTCCAGCCGCAACTCAGCCACCGATTATCGAACAGCCGAAAGCCGTTTTAACGTTTCGCACCGAGCAAATTTATATCAGCAATGCCGACGGCGGCGATTTAAAACCGGTTACGCAAAACGAAGGCTTGATATATTTTTATTTCGTCTGGTCTCCCGACGGTTCGGCACTGGCAGCACTGGCGGCGACTATTCAAGAATGGAGATTTTTGCAGTATCAAGCCGAAAGCCGTAGCGAAGCGTTTGCGCCGGCGGGCAGACCGCGCCTGGTCGAAAAGACCGGACGCGAACGCCGGCTCGACGATAACCTGACAATTGTTCATCCGGCTTGGTCGCCCGATTCGGCGAAAGTTGCAGTTGCCTTCGACAAACAAGTGAGAATTTACGACGCAATCGGCGACCAGCCGACGCAAGCGGCGATTCCGCTGCGAAATCAATTGTTGATTTCCTCAAAGGTTTTCGACGATGATTTGCAGCAAAAAGAACAGAGTGGAAACGCAAATACAGATGCAAACGCGGCGGTAAATTCAAACGCGCAGTCAAACGCAAATGCTCAGATAAACACGAATACCCAACCGAACAATGCGGTAAATCAGCCAATCGGAACTTTGCCCGACGAAAATACCTTAGTTTCGTTTAATCCGATTATTGACCTCAAATGGACGGAAGATAAAATGCTTTATTTGCAGACGGGTTATATTAAACAAATGAAAAACGAAGCCGACAGCGCGCGAAGCTATCTGCGCTGGCATCGCTTGATTTTTAGCCCGCAAGCGGTTGCGCTTGGAAATTAGATTGGAGAATAAAATTATGAATAATCAAACAATCGCCGATATTTACACGGCAAACGATAATATCCACGCCCGGCTAAAAGAAACAATCGCCAAGCTGAATGACGAACAACTGGCGTTTTTGCCTGACGGCGAAAAATGGACGATAGCGCACATCATCGAGCATATTGCGATTGTCAAAGACGGAATGTCGAAAATCTCCGCCAAATTGCTCACGCAGGCGCAAAGCGCGGGAAAACAATCAAACGGCGCGGCGATTTTGACGGAAAATTTTGCGAAAAAAGCGGCTGAAGCGCGTGACTTAAAATTTGAAGCACCGGATCGAGTGCATCCGACAGGCAAAGCAACAATTGACGAATCGCTGGCAAAAATGGAAGAAAGCCGCCAAGCATTAGAAAAACTGCGTCCGCTTTTTGAAACAGTCGAATGCTCTGATTATAAATTTCCGCATCCGTTTATGGGTGAGCTTTCAGCGCACGAATGGCTTGCGCTCGTCGGCGGACACGAAGCCAGACATCTCGCTCAGGTTGAAAAAATTCTTGCGCAGACAGGTTGAAAAACGATCAATTAGGAACGATGAATGTCAAACAGTTTCTTTAATTCTTCATTCATCGTTCCTAATTCAAAATTCAAATTCTAGCTTGCTTCGGCATGGGCTTGTTCTTCCTTCAAAACCGCTTTGCG
>DATLXD010000326.1:0-5736 GCA_035575965.1 Pyrinomonadaceae bacterium
TTATGAAAATTGCGAAAATCGTTTCATCAAATTCTCATATTGATTACGTTGGGCGCGTCATTGATTCTCTGGACACGAGCGAGCCGCCGAGTGCCGAAGATTACGGCTTTGCGCAATTCGTCGGTTTGCCGCTTGAAGACGAAACGGAAATTGTCGGCGTTATTTACAATTCGATGCTCGTTAATCCCGATTACGCCAGTTACGGTCCGCGTCTTTCGCCGAAACCCGAACTCGGCTCTTTCAGCCCGGATTATCTCAACGAACAAGGGTTTTTGATTGGAATATTGTTGCTCGGCACAAAGGACAAAGACGAAAAAATCACGCACGGCGTTCCGCGCCGCGTCGTTCCCGCCGGTCAGGACGTTTATAAAATCGAAGCCGAGAAAATTAAAAAGTTTCACACCGATGCGAGTGATTGTCTGCAACTTCATTATTACTCGCAACTCATTGCGCATGCAGGGCTTTTCGCCGTGCCGCTGCTCGAAGCAGTGATTGAACAATTGAGTCTGGATTGTTCGGATTCGGACCGGCAACGACTCGGTGTCCTAAAACAAACGCTCGCGTGGCAACGAACCTTGGGCGGAATGCGTCTATAGAATTTGGATTTCAGAATGTTGGATGTTGGATTTGAATTATGAAAAAAACTATTTTTCTATGTTTAGCTTTATTTACGTCTTCAATTGCTGCTTTCGCTCAGCCGCGTCCGATTGAAAAAAAAGCCGAACCGAAAACCGAGCAGAGTACCGTCGCTCGAACGCTTGCTCCGATTTCCTTTACCGCGAAATATGAAGGTGGAATGTATGGTTTCAGCAAAAAGGAAACGGGAATGCTCAAGTTCGATGATACGAATGAGAGAATTGTGTTTTACGGCAAAGACCAAAAGGAAATGTTTGCCATTCCGTATAAATCAATGCTTGTGATTTACCCGCAATCGCGGTCGGTGCGCTCGACAACCGGAACGGTAGTCAGCGCAATTCCGCTTCCAGGAGCAGGGCTAGCGGGTCTGTTGCGTTCAAAACGCCGTTATCTGGTGGTTAATTATGACGACCCGGATGTTGACGCGAAAGGCTTAGTAAATTTCAAACTCGAAACCAAAGAATTGCTTGATTCGGTAATCCAAACGCTCGGCAAAAAGGCTGAACTTACGCGGCGCGGCGATGCTTTTTATCGTCCGAAGAAATCGCCTAAAGACAACGATTTAAATTAAACTTTTTGATATAACGAGAATTTTAACAGGTGGATTTGTCCACCTGTTTGATTTTATGGGGTATAAATTTATTCTGACTATTTCAGACTTATTCAATTCAAATCACCGAAACGGTGCTGCAAAATTGTCGCAATCGAAATCGCCGCCGTTTCCGCCCGCAGAATTCTTCCGTTCAGAGTAATGATTTGAAAATCATTTTTACGCGCCGCTTCGATTTCCGCATCTTCCCAACCGCCTTCCGAACCAATAACGGCAGTCATTTTTTTGTTTATTTTGATTGTCGAAAAACTTTTGCCGCCGCGTTCGGCGAATAAAATTAAATTTTCACCGTCGAGACGCCGAGATACTGAGTGTTTTATAAATTCTCTAAATTCTGTCGGCATTTCTACCTGCATCAGCCTTGCGCGTCCACACTGTTTGGCTGCGTCTATAATGATTTTTCGCCAGCGCTGTAATTTCTTTTCCGCGCCTGCAAATTTCGCGTCGGCGCGTTTTGTGTTTAGCGGAACAAGCTTGACTGCGCCTAATTCAACCGCTTTCTGCACTACCAAATCAAACTTTTCGCCTTTCAAAAGCGCAACCGCCAGAGTTAAATCCAAGCCGGATTCGGGCGCGGTCGGAGACACTTCTTCAACAACCTTCAAAAGCGTCTCTTTTTTTTCAATCGTCTCTATCTCACAAAAAAACTCATTTCCTTTACCGTCGAAAACCCGAACTTTTTCTGCTTGGCAAAGCCGCAGAACATCGCGCAAATGCCGTGTTTGCTCAAAGTCGAGCGTAACCGTTTTGTTTTTGAAATTTTCGCACGGAGCGTAAAAGCGTCGCAGCGTCATAACGGTTAAACATCACAATATCTAAAAATTCACAACTGCTTATCAATTCTTTTGTAAATCCAAAACATCAGTTCTGGTGATAATTCCGGTAATGCGTTTGAAATCTTCGATTAAAACGGCGGGCGATTTTTGCAGCTTCGCTTTTATCTCGTTAAAACTCGCGTCAACTTCTAAAATCGGAAAACTTTTGTCCATTACTTCGCTGACTTTTGCGTCCAGTAAATCACGATTCCCAAGCAACTTCGTTAAGACCTGGCTTTCGCGCAATGACCCAACCGAGTGATTATTCTCTAAAACGGGAATTTGCGTAACAGCATTTTCGTTCATTTTTGCCAGCGCATTGCTCACAATTTCGTCGGGCGCGACAAAAATAAGCTCGGTCGGCGCACCCGAATTTTTTGTGCTGGTAATAAGTCCCGCCGTAATTTTCTGCGGTTCGAGCAGCAGTTTTTCCTTCATCCATTCGTCCGAGTGAAATTTCGATAAATAATGTTCGCCCGTATCGCAGACGATAAACACTACCAAGCCGTTTTCATCCAATTCTTTTGCGACTTTGAGAGCGGCTGCAAAATTCGTTCCGGTCGAGCCGCCGCAAAAAATGCCTTCGACGCGCGAGAGTTGTCTGGCTAATTCAAAAGATTCGCGGTCGGTGACATTGATAATTTCATCAATCGCTTTCATATCGGCGTTGCCGACCGGCAAGGCTTGTCCGATTCCTTCAACCAGATACGGCGTGGCTTCGGGAACGCGCCCCGATTCCTTGTAGGTTTTGAAAATCGAACCATAAGGGTCTGCGCCGATAATTTTGATGTCTGGATTTTTTTCCTTTAGATAGCGACCTGTTCCCGAAATCGTTCCGCCTGTGCCGATGCTCGAAACAAAATGCGTAATCCGCCCGTCGGTGTCGTTCCAAATTTCCGGTCCCGTCGTGCGGTAATGTGCGAGTGGATTTGCCGGATGATTATACTGGTCCGGGTAAAAAGAATTCGGCAATTCCGAGTGGATGCGCTTGGCGGTTTCGACGTAATGGTCGGGCGTTCCGGGTTTTGCTGCCGCCGGACAAATCACCACATCCGCGCCGAGCGACTTTAAATAACGCGATTTTTCCACTGAGGCTTTTTCCGTCAAAACAAAGATACATTTGTAACCTTTGACGGCGGCGGCAAGTGCCAGACCGATTCCGGTATTGCCCGAAGTCGCTTCGATAATCGTTCCGCCCGGCTTTAATGTTCCGTCTCTTTCGGCGGTTTCGATCATCGAAATTCCGATGCGGTCTTTGACGGAAAAACCCGGATTGAGGTTTTCCATCTTGGCGAAAATCTGCGCTTTTATGTTTTGTTGATTGGCTAGGGCGTTAATTTTAACGAGCGGCGTTTTGCCGATAAGCCCGATAATATCGCTGTAAAATTTCATTCGTTCTCCGGTAAATAATGTTTGTGAAAGTAAGACTCAATATGCTTTCATAATTCTAGCTTTTGTTTCCGGCTCTGCAAAATTGAAACCGAAAAAATAATTTTGCGTAATAGTTTGGAAATATTCGGCATCCCATAATGAAATCAAAACGCACAGGTAATTTATGGTAAAAAAATTATTTCTACTTAATCTTCTAATCTTTTCGTGCCTACTGACTCTCGACGCGCAAACGGCGGCGGTTTCAAAAGATGTGGCAAAACCCGACGCGGCGGAGCTACGCCGCCAATCGTTTGAAAAAGTTTGGACAACGATCAACGAAAAACATTTTGACCCGACTTTCGGCGGCGTGGATTGGCAGAAAGTCCGTGAAACTTATGAACCAAAAGCATCGGCGGCAAAATCCGACGCGGAACTTTACTCGGTTCTGCGGCAAATGCTCGGCGAACTGAAACTTTCGCATTTCGGAATTTTCCCACCGGATGCCGAAATGAAAAAAGCTCATTCGGCGAGCGGCGTTACCGGTGTCGAACTGAAAATGCTTGACGGTCAAGCCGTTATCAGCCGAATTCAAAACGGCTCGACGGCTGAAAAAGCCGGTTTGAAAACCGGTTTTATCATCCAAAAAGTTGACGGTAAAACCGTTGCCGAACTGCTCACGCCGCTCGACGTTTCTTTATCGAAGCGAGGATTGCCCGAAGCGCAGAAAAGGATTTATCGAGAGCGGGTTTTGTCGGGTTTAATCGATGGAAAAGTCGCAACCAAAGCAAATATCGAAGTTTTGGACGACAAAAATCAAGCACGGATTTTTGATGTGCCGCGTGTCGAACACAAAGGCGAAATGTCATTAGCAGTCGGGAATTTCCCCGCGCAGGAAGTTGTTTTTGAAGCAAAAAAATTAGAAAATAATATCGGCTACATTCGTTTCAATATCTGGGTCATTCCGCAAATGCCGAAAATTCGTGAAGCGATTCGTTCGATGAGGGACGCGAGCGGAATCGTCATCGATTTGCGCGGAAATCCGGGCGGATTCGGCGGAATGGCGACCGGCGTTGCCGGACTGCTGGTCAAAGAGCAAACTTCGCTCGGTTCGATGAAAAGCCGCGCCAACGAAACGAAATTTATCGTTTATCCGCAAGCTGACGTTTATCAAGGAAAAGTCGTCCTCCTGACCGACTACGGTTCGGTTTCGACGAGCGAGATTTTCGCCGCTGGATTGCAGGAAATCGGACGCGCACGAGTTGTCGGTGAACGAAGCGCAGGCGCGGTTTTGCCGTCAATTTTCGATACTTTGCCGACCGGCGCGATTTTCCAATATGTCATCTCCGATTACAAATCACCAAAAAACGTCTTGCTTGAAAATCGCGGCGTGATTCCTGATACGGAAATAAAATTGACTCGCGGGTCGCTGCTCGAGGGGCGCGATTTGCAGCTCGAAGAAGCAATCAAACAAATTACAAAAGAAAAATAAAAGAGGTTAAAAATGAAACTTAAAGCGTCAATTCTATTAGCGATTTTGTTATCGATTTCAACGACTGTTTTTGGACAAAAAGAAACGGTCAAACCGAAGACCGAAACAAAAGCTACTAAAACAAAGACGACGACTGTAACAAAAATCACTGAAACAAAAACAGCCGCCGTAAAAATGTCGACCGTGCCGGAGATTCTGGCAAAATACGTGCAGGCAATCGGCGGAAAACAGGCTAATGAAAAAATAAAAAGCCGGATGTCGAAAGGCACGCTGGAAATTCCGGCGGCGGGCATCAAAGGCACGTTTGAAAACTACGCCGCCGCGCCAAATAAGTCCATTTCAAAAAACACGCTTCCCGGGATCGGCGATATTATCGAAGGCTTCGACGGGCAAACCGCTTGGAGCGTTAATCCGCTGCAGGGAAATCGGAACAAACAAGGCGAAGAATTAGAGCAAAACAAACTTATCTACAATTTTTATCGTGAATTAAATCTGGCGCAGCTTTACCCGAAAATGGAACTCAGAGGCACGGAAAAAAACGGTGAAACGGACTCTTATGTTATCATCGGCACACCGAAAGTCGGCACGCCGGAAACATTTTATTTTGACACGAAAAGCGGTCTGCTGCTGCGGCAGGACATAATTGCCATCCACCCCGAGGGAAACACGCCGACCAAGGTTTTTTTCGAAGATTATCGTGATGTTGACGGCGTTAAGACACCTTACAAAATACGCACGATATTGCCGCAGTTTGAAGTAGTTATGACGACCACCGAAATAAAAAACAATGTCGCTGTCGAAGACGCTAAATTTAT
>DATLXD010000327.1:0-1843 GCA_035575965.1 Pyrinomonadaceae bacterium
TCTAACTCAACCAAACCTTCAAAAATCGTGCGGGCTTTTTCCAAATTGCCCTGCTGATAATACATCGCGCCGACGTTGCCCATTTCGGTAAACTCGGCACTAGAGATGCCGAGTTCTTCGCGGATTGTCTGTTGTTCTGCCAACATTAGTTTACCTTCAACTATGAAAAACTACGAGCGAGCATTTGTAAATTGCGCAACCGAAATTCGACTGTTAACCATTTGATTATTCTCGAGCGATTCTTTCACAACATTGAAGGCTGAAAAAATCTTGCCGATACTGCCCATCAAATTGCCGCCGCTGCCGAGTGATTTAAAGGCGTTAAATAAACCGCTCAAACCCTTGAATAAACCGGAGATGCGATTTTCATTTAGTGCGGGTTTTCCCTGCGTCAAAGATTGCCCAAAACCTCCGAGCGGCGGTTGTTTAGCGGCTTTACCCAGAAAATTGCCTTTGAAATTGGAAACCATCCCGAACACATCCTGGGCGACACCGAGCCAGTTTCCGGTCAAAGCGTTAAGTCCGAGCTTGACGAAAGGAGTGATTTTTCCGAGTCCGATTTTGTCCAGTACACCGCCTATCACACTGCCTAATATCTTTCCTATCATGATTTAGTTTTCCTCCTAACTGCTTTTTCAAAGTTTGCCGCTTGCGCCGATCAAACTTAAATTTTTAATCTCTGTGTATATTATCGGCAGGTTTACCAAAAAGTTTCCTGTTTTTTTTACTTTTTTCAAAAAAAATTTTGCTGACAACGAATTAGCCTATATTTTATTGAACAATGATACTATCGCGCATCATAGAAAATCAAGTTTTTTTCGGTTTGGATGACATTAGCGGGATTTTAAGATAAATTTTGAGTTGCCGATGATACAGTTTGAACAAGAATGGTTAAATGGAAGCGTTTCTTTGGGAGCCGTTACCGGTTGGACGGCTGACGAGATGCGACTTGTTTCTGAATTAGGTTACGCGCTGGCGAAACAGGGACAGAATCAGGAAGCTATCGTTATTTTTGAAGGCTTGATGGTGCTGGCTCCGGCGACAACGTATTTTGAAGCCGCGCTCGGCGCACTCTGGCTGCGCGAAAATAATCCCGCCCGCGCTCTGCCGCATCTGAATGCCGCTCTAGCAGCCGATTCCGGCGATATTACATCACGCATCAATCGCGGCGAGGTTTTTCTCAAGCTGGAAAATTATGAGGAAGCGCGCACGGACTTGAATTTTGTTTTACGACAAAAAAAATCCGCCGAATCAAATGCTCTCAACGAACAATCGTTCGTTCGCGCCCGCGCTCTGCTGTTCGCCGTCGAGAGATTTTCTCGCACCTAAAAAATTTATTTCAAAAAAATCGAAAATTTTAGGAAACTTTTTACAAAATCTGCCGATAATATATTATAAGTCAGAATTTCGTTTAAATTTAAGAAAGTTTAATAAGCAGGAGAACCAAGCAAATGAGTGAAATAATTTCCGCCATCGCCAATCAGATTCAGCAGAGTTTGCAAGAGCAGACTTTGAAACAGCAGCCGCAACCGCAATCTGCGGAGAAGCGTTCGTTCGACAGCTATTTGCAGCAAACGCCGGACGCGCCAGGCGGCGCAACCGTCGGCGCGGGAAAACCGGCGGCTCCGACCGTTTCCGGCTCGGAGATGCAAACCAAATTAAACCAGATGCAAGCCGAACTCGCGCAACGCTTTAATCAAAACAATCCCGACCAAAACAAAATGAAAGCGATGTTGCCCGACTTACTCGACAACAAATCGAGGCTCGGACTTCTCAAGGAAGCCTACGGGAAAATAGGCAACGCTTCTAAAACAACAAACAATTTGAGCGGACAGTTCACGCA
>DATLXD010000328.1:0-2911 GCA_035575965.1 Pyrinomonadaceae bacterium
GCATCCGCAAATCGTCCACGACATTCACCAGCAAGGCGCGAACGGCTCGCGTCTGTTTTTGCCGCCGTATCTGCCGCCCGTCGAACCGAATGTGCCGAAGGAATTAATCGAAGGCTTCACCGAACTCGGAAATTTTATGGCGAACGATTTGCGCGGCAAAGGTTTCACGGGCATCACGACCGCTTCGACCTACGACGCCTGGACACCGGCGCGGGCGTATTCGCATTATCACGGCGGCGTGCGGATTTTGTCGGAAACGGCTTCGGCGCGTCTTGCTACGCCGGTCAACATTAAATATGAAGATTTGCGAAGCGGTTTGGGTTACGACGTTCGCAAAGAAACGGCAAACTTTTCGCCTGTCTGGAAAGGCGGCGAATGGCATCTGCGCGACATCACCAACTATATGACGACAGCGGCTTTCAGCTTGCTGAAACACGCCTCCGACAACCGCGAGACTTGGCTCAAGAGGTTTTACGCGGTTGGCAAAGAAGCGGTCAGACCGCGGAAGCAAGGCGAAATTTATGCTTTCATTATTCCAAATCAAAAGAACGACGGTTTTGTGAACGGTGCTTTATACCGAGCCGGTGTCGAAACGGACAGTGCCGATGCTTTTACTTTAGACGGAGTTAAATATCCGAGTGATACCGAAATAGTCAAAATGGCTCAACCTTACGCAATGTTTGCGAAAGCAATTTTGGAAAAACAAACTTACCCGAATTTAAAAGACGAAAAAGGAAATCCGATTCCGCCTTATGATGTTACGGCGCACACTCTATCGTTACTGACTGGAATCGAAGTCGTTCCGATTTATAAACCATTTACTTTTCCCAAACCAGTTGGCGGTTCCGGTCGCGGGGTTGGAGACGGCTGCGGGAGCAACAAAACAATTACTCGCTGGCTTTACCGCTCGCACGTTCCTTCGATGGACGAAGGCTGGACGCGCTGGGTTTTAGAAGAATACGGTTATCAAATTCCCAACCAAGACGAGTGTGAGAGCATTTATAAATCAACTTCCGACAGCGAAATTCAAAACGCCGAAAAATTAAGCGTCGCTAAAGTAATTATGTTCGCCGACCAATCGCCGAACCAAATCTTAAACGGTTTTCCAAAAGGCGCGATGCCCGACGAATACACGGGCGGAATCGGCGCGGACGGCGTGGCAAACTTAAAGAAATTTGTCGAAGCGGGCGGAACTTTGGTCTTTTTCAACCGCGCTTCAAACTTCGCCATCGAACAATTCGATTTGCCCGTCAAAGACGTAACGCGCGGCTTAGCCCGAAAAGATTTTTTCATTCCCGGCTCGATTCTTCGAACCGAACTCGACACGATAAACGCAATCGCCAAAGGAATGCCGAAAGATTCAATCGCGTGGTTTGAAAACTCGCCCGCGTTTGAAATTACCGATAACATAAATGCAAAAATCATCGCCAAATATCCGGCGGACGTAAAAAACATTTTGCTTTCGGGTTATGCTTTGGGCGCGGAACGCATTGCCGGAAAAGCCGCGCTCGTCGAAATCAAAATGGGCAAAGGCAAGATAATTTTATTCGGCTTTCGTCCGCAGTATCGCGGTCAGAGTTTGGCGACGTTTCCGCTTTTGTTCAATGCGATTTCAAATTGAAATCTTGTGAACAAAGCGCAAAGCGTCTAAAATCAAAGCGAGGTAGAACCGAGATGCAAACAGAAATCGCGCAAACAATTTTCAATAAAGTTAAATCTTTGCCGCCCGAATCGCAAAAGGAGGTTTTGGATTTTGTTGACCGTTTGCAAGCTAAATCAGCGCAAAACGGAGAACCGAAGGAATCGAACTTGGAAAAACTCTGGCGCGAGATTGACGAGATTGTCGCCCGCGTGCCTGAAGAAGCGTGGGACGAAGTGCCGACCGACGGCGCGGAAAATGTTGACCATTATCTTTACGGCGCACCGAAAAAACAAAAATGAATCCGCTTTTTACCGACACAGCTTATTTAGTTGCGCTTATCAATCCCCGAGACCAATTGCGCGAAAAGGCGTTGCGAGCTAGAAAGGAAGTCGGCAATAGAAAATTAGTCGTTTCAGAAACCGTTTAGTTGAACCATTGAATTATTTTGCCGAATTTAAACAGGCCTAAAGCAATCGGCTTATCTGATTGTTGAAAGATGGCTCGTCAATCCTGATGTCGAAGTTATCGAGCAAACTTCGTTTGTTTTTCACGACGGAATGAATCTTTATCAGAAACGCCTCGACAAAGGTTATAGCTTGACCGATTGTATCTCGATGAACATTTGCCGCGAGCGTGGAATCGCCGATGTTTTAACCACTGATAATCATTTTATCCAAGAAGGCTTTCGCGTCCTGCTTTGAACAAAACTTTCGGCGTGATAAATTGTAATTTTGCTTTATCACGATGAAAGAAAACATACAGACGACACGCCTCGCAAACGGACTGACAATTTTGACGGAAAGAATGCCGGACGTGCGTTCGGCAACGCTCGGCTTTTGGATAAAACGTGGCTCGCGTCACGAACCCGCAAACTTAAACGGCATTTCACACTTTATTGAACACGCCGTTTTCAAAGGCACGCCAAAACGCACTGCGCTCGATATTGCAATAGAAACTGACCGCTTGGGCGGAAATCTCGACGCTTTCACAATGCACGAAGCCGTCGGCTTTATGGCAAAAGTTGTGGATACGCAAACCGCTAACGCTTTCGATTTAATCGCCGATATGCTGGCGAATCCGCTTTTCGATGCGAAGGAACTGCGGCGTGAACAAAAGGTTATTGTCGAGGAAATCAAAATGGTCGAAGACACGCCCGAAGATATTTTGAGCGAGGTTTTCACAAAAGCATTTTATCCGAAACACGCGCTCGGACTGCCGATTGAAGGCACGCGCAAAACCGTCAGAACTTTTAATCACGAAACGACGAGA
>DATLXD010000329.1:0-5525 GCA_035575965.1 Pyrinomonadaceae bacterium
ACGCGCAAATCACAAAACTTTTCCTGCGCCTCCGATAAAGCAAAATCAAGTGTTTCACGCAATTTCGTGCGATTTCGCGCTTTGACTAATAACTGCAAGCGATGTTCACCTTTTAATCTTGCAAGCGGCGCGGGCGCGGGACCTAAAACGATACAATTTTTCTCGATGTTCGATTTTTGCAGGCAATCGCGCAAAATCTGTGCGTTGTCGAAGGCGTAATTGTAATTTGAATGTTTGACCAAAACCGAAGCGAGCGCGACAAACGGCGGGTAATTCAAATTTTTACGAAAGCGAATTTCTTCGGCATAAAAATCTTCGTAACTTTGCGTGTTGGCGTGACGAAGCGCGTAATGTTCGGGATGAAAAGTTTGAATCAGAACGCGCCCTTGTAAATCGCCGCGTCCTGCTCTGCCTGCAACCTGCGTTAAAAGCTGAAAGGTTTTTTCGGCGGAACGAAAATCAGGCAAAGCAAGTCCCGCGTCAACCGAAATCACGCCGACCAAAGTTACATTCGGAAAATCGTGACCTTTGGCGAGCATCTGCGTTCCGACGAGCATATCAATCTCGCCGCGGCTGAAAGACATCAAAACTTCTTCAAAGGATTTGCGCCGCCCGGTCGTGTCGCGGTCAATCCGCGCGATTCTCAAGTTTGAAAATTTGCGGCGCAAAATGTCTTCGATTTGTTCCGTGCCTTCGCCGATAAAATACAAAAATTTACTCGCGCAGAACGAACATTTGTGCGGCACTCGTTCGCGGTGATTGCAATAATGGCAGATGAGTTTCGCTTCGCGTTTGTGATACGTCAAAGTGATGTCACAGTTGTTGCAGCGAATCGTTTCGCCGCAGGTGCGGCACAAAACGAAGCTGGAAAATCCGCGCCGGTTGAGCAAGATAATTGACTGTTCGCCGCGCGAGTGCGTATCTTCAATCGCTTCGATAAGTTCGGGCGAAAAGATTGCATTTTTCCCGTCAACTTTGAAAACCTCGCGCATATCGACAAGTTCGGCGCGGGCGAGCGGGCGATTTCCGATGCGATTCGCCAATCTTAAATAATCGTACTTTCCGTTTTGCGAATTGTGAAACGATTCGAGCGCAGGCGTTGCCGAGCCTAAAACGACGACGGCTTTGGCAAAATTGGCGCGGACAATTGCCACGTCGCGCCCGTGATAAAACGGCGATTCGTGCTGGCGGTAAGAGCTGTCGTGTTCTTCGTCAACGATTATCAAACCGATGTTTTGAAGCGGCGCAAAAACGGCGGATCGCGTGCCGATGGCGATTCGCGCCGTGCCTGAACGCAAGCGTCGCCATTCGTCAAAGCGTTCGCCGGTCGAGAGATTAGAATGCAGAATCGCTACCTCGTTGCCGAAAACCGCGCGTAATCTTCTGGAAAAAACCGGCGTCAGCGCAATTTCGGGAACAAGCATCAACGCAGATTTACCCTTTGCCAAAACTTCCTTCATCGCGCGGATATAAATTTCCGTTTTGCCGCTGCTCGTTACGCCGTGCAGCAAAAACGCTCGGTAATTTTCCGCCTGCAAAGCCAAATTTATTTCCGACAAAACTGCCGTTTGCTCGTCGGTCAAAGTTAAATTCTGCAAATCGGGAAGCGTCGCGTCTTCCAAAGGGTCGCGGAAAATTTCCTGCACGAAAATTTCCAACACGCCGCGTTTTGCTAGCGTATTTATCGAAGATGCGCTCGTGTCTGTCTTTTCAATCAAATCGGTAAAAACGATTTCGCCGTCCGATTTTAATAGAGTTTCGACTATTTTGGTTTGCGCTTCGGAAAACGCCTTTTGATTCGGACTGTGAGATTCCGGCGGCAAAAGACGCACGGCTTTACGGCGTTTTGGTTTTACTTGCGAGGTTAAAGTTCTTTGGAATACGCTTGCCCAATTTTCCTTGACAAGTTCGCGTAGGGCGCGTTGCGATTGAGTTATGCCGAATTTTTTGGAAAGTTCGCGGTTTGAAATCTCGCCCGTCGCGCCCAAGAATTGTAAAATTTTCGCTTTTAATGAATTTGCCGAAGAGATTTTTAATAATTCGTCGCGCCCTTTTGCCGTTATCGAATAAACCTGCTCGACAGTTGCGTTAATTCCCGCTGGAAGCGACGCTTTCAACATCTCGCCCCACGAAGCCGCGTAATAATCGGCTGTCCATTGCGTCAGACGGACGATTTCTTTGGTCAAAAGCGGCTCGGAATCGAGCAATTCGAGCGCGTCTTTGATTGTTTCCTCTTCGATTTCGAGTTCAGGACTTATTTTCGCGTGGAGCGCAACCGCATAGCCCGTAAGCTGTCTTTTTCCAAACGGAACGAGCAGGCGCGCGCCGATTTGGATGTTTTCCTGCAAACCGACGGGCAAGTGATAAGTAAATGTTTGGCGCAACGGTAAAGGCAGCGCGACTTCGACAAATTCGGGCAGAGGCGCATCTTCGAGAAAGCTTCTTGCGGCAACATTCGACATTGAAAAATGGACGACGGAAAGGAGATTATTTTTCCTGATTTATAAATACTTCGGATAAAATGATAACCTAAAGGAACTTTTTACGAAAATGATTGTCTAAACTTTCGGAGTGAAATTATGGATACGCTTTTACAAAATCAAAAGGAAGAGAAAAAGGGAATTAATAAAGTTTTTCTGGCTGCGGCGGTGGTGGCGATTTTGCTGATTGCGGGTGTCGGCTGGCTTTTTACTTTGCAGCCGACGGCGGAAGAGCAAAAACAAAAAGCGATGGCAGGCTCCTATTTGGAAGGCTCGCCCGAATTTGAAAAATATACGAATAGTATCGTTATCAATACCGATATGAACCGCACGATGGAATCGCCGACCGGACTCGGCACGATTGCGATGGCGATTCACGGCGACATTCGCAATCGGGGCGAAAAGGCAATCAACGGTCTTGAGGTAAAAGTCGGTGTGGTTGATAAGTTCAACAAAATCATCAAAGAAAAAAAGTTGATGGTCGTGCCGAATCAAACCGAAAAACTAAATCCGCTGGAAACTATTCACGTCGTCGTGCCGATGGACGGTTTCAAAAAAGATGACGACCGCGCAAATGTGCGCTGGAAGGTTACGGCGATAAGGTTTGATTAAGTGGAGGCGAATCTCAAAAATAAAGTATTAAAGTTTATCCGCGATAATCAAAACGCAATTTTAAGCGCAACCAACAAGTTTGTTTCGGCTCGCTCGTTGAAGGAAATCTGTTGACGTGCGGAAGATGCGAGCAGTTCGGCGGTTGCGAAATTTTCCTGTTCCGACAAATCCGATACAACGAAAACGGCTTGATTTTTCCGGTCGAAACGCGCGATTTGATAATCGCCGACGGAGGTTTTCGTCATTTCGTCATTTTTCAAATTGCCGAACTTATGAAAATCCGTCAGCAGAACGGAAACTATTTTGCCTTGATGCAGAAAAACGATGTGCGTGAAATCATTTCCTTGAAATTTGCAAGTGTGCGATTCGTCAAATTCATATTTGTCAGACGCATTTTCCAAAGGATTCAGCACGACTCGTTTCAAATCGGCATACTGCGGCGAAGCCAAATCAATATCAATCGGGTCTTCGGGTAAATTAAATTTGACGGCGCAGTTTTGATGGTCGCCGAGCGCGATGCTTTCGAGAGAAACTTGTTTCGCAGCTTCATCTACACCGGCAATTTCCGCCGGAAAAGAATTTACGTCTCGATACCGGAGAAACCAAAATCCCAAACCGAGTGTTAAAATCAAACACGCCGCGACCGCTATCCAAGAATTTTTGTTAATCTTGAAAAATCTTTTCGGACTTTCCGCCGTTTCCGAATTTTGTCTTAAATTAACCAGTAACTCCTGATGAAATCCTTCGCGCATTTGAAACAATTCGGCATTTTTGACGGCTGATTTTAGTTTTTCGCGCAAAATTCGTCGGTCTTGAATTAGATTTCGACAAGCGGCACACATTTCCAGATGGCGCAAAACTTCGTGATTGGTTTCGGTCAGAAGCTCGTCGCATAAATAAGAATCAACAATTTCGTGGAAATCCTGGCACTTCATAAAGATTTTCCCTCCTTGTATTTAACTTCGCCGGTATCTTCGGTTTTAATACCGTAATTGCGGGCAAAAACCGCCAACTCGCCGCGCAAAATTTTTCGTCCCCGATGCAGCCGCGACATTACCGTTCCAATCGGAACATCCAAAAAAGATGCGATTTCCTTATACGCAAAGCCTTCGACATCGCACAATACAACAATTTCCTTGAAATTTTGCGGCACTTTTCCCAACGCCTGTAAAACGTCTTCATCGGTAATCTGCTGCGGAATCGGTGCTTCAAATGCGACAGTTCCGGCGATCTTTTCTTCCGTGTCGGCAACCAGATGCAGATTGGTTTGCTTTCTCAATTGTTTGTAATGCGTATGATACATAATAGTCGTGAGCCACGCTTTGCAGTTTGTTCCCTGTTCGTAACGATGAAAGGACTTGAGAGCCTGCACGAATGTTTCCTGCACCAAATCTTCCGCCGCATCGCGCTCGCGCTTGAGAAACATCGCCACGCGGAACAAATCCGCGCTGAACGGCATCGCTTCCTGCTCGAAATCCTCCCATAAAGATTCCTTTTCAGATTTTCTTTTGATTAACTTGAACACTTATTTTGACTTTTTCAAACTCCTTTGCCCAACTGACTAATATCTATTTACTGTGTATTTATTCCGAGTATGATGACAAATTCGGATTTGCTCAGGCAGCAAAACAATTTCGCTCAGATTCCCGCACAAAATTTTTCTTGCAAAATCCATTGTGTTTATGTTAAACCATAAACAGAGTCGAATTCGCTCTTCTGAATCGGCTCGCATTCCCATGGACGAACTCCTACCTTAGATAAAAAGTCCAGCAACGAAAAATCTTTTGAAATCATCAATGTAAGTAACGATTTAGCCGAAACTGTTCGGTTAAAGTGTGCTTTGAAAGTTCGTCTGTATTTTAACAAAAATGCTTCTGGAGAAAGCATTGTTTTAATGACGAGGAGAAAAACAAGAATGAAAAACGAAACGGGTAAAAAGAAAGAAACTTCCGAAAAAGTGGTTTTGCTCGACCCGGAAAGAAAAAGTCCGCGAGCAAAAGATTTTGAAGACAAATTGTCCGGCTTTATCGTCGGACAGGAACGCGCCGTCCGGCGGATGAGCGGACTTTTCCAGATTTATCTGGCGGGAATGAACAATCCGGCGCGTCCCGTCGGAACGCTTTTGTTTTTAGGTCCGACGGGTTCGGGAAAAACGCGCGTCGTCGAAGCCGCATCGCAGGTTTTATACGGCGAACCGCACACGGTTGTCAAAATTGACTGTGCCGAATTTCAGCATTCGCACGAGATTGCCAAACTCATCGGCTCGCCTCCAGGATACCTCGGACACCGCGAAACCGCGCCGATGCTGACGCAGGAAAATCTCGACAAAGCGCACACCGACGATACGAAATTAACCTTCGTGCTTTTCGACGAAATCGAAAAGGCATCGGACTCGTTGTGGCAGCTTCTTCTCGGAATTTTAGACAAAGCGAC
>DATLXD010000330.1:0-5226 GCA_035575965.1 Pyrinomonadaceae bacterium
CAAGCCGGTTTCAAGGCTTTGCTGCTTAGTTAAAGAATCAAAAAAACTCGCCGCTGCCCGCACCGATGCGGTCTTGCGTTTCGACTTCATAGCGTAGTTGCTTTTGAATCTCAATCGCCTGTTTCGGCGACAAATTCCAATCGTGAAGAAACTTTATTTTCATACGAAATTTTCACTTAATGTTTATTTCAAATCAAATTTATTTTTATAAATTATTTTATGTAGAGTAAAACTTCTCCGCGCCATAAAACAAAGGCAAAATCTCAAGGCTGTAACTTATACTAAATAAAACTTGACAACGATACACTCATAAATTATTATAATTTGAATTCAACTACATTTTTATTTTGGAGAATTATAAATTATGGGCAAAATTATAGGAATTGATTTAGGAACGACAAACTCGGTGGTCGCTGTTATGGAAGGCGGTGAGCCGGTCGTTATTACGAATTCGGAAGGCGGACGTACGACTCCTTCGGTTGTCGCTTTCACCAAAGACGGAAATCGTCTGGTCGGGCAAGTCGCTAAGCGTCAAGCGGTAACAAATCCCGAAAACACACTTTATTCGATTAAAAGATTTATGGGGCGCCGTTTTGAAGAAGTCGGCGGTGAAATCAAACAAGTTCCGTATAAGGTCGAAAGAGCGGGCAACGGCGACGTACGAATTAACGCCGACGGCAAGCAATACAGCCCGCCGGAAATTGCGGCAATGGTTTTGCAAAAACTGAAGCAAGCTGCCGAAGATTATCTTGGACAAACGGTTAGTCAGGCGGTCATCACCGTTCCTGCGTATTTTAACGACGCGCAACGGCAGGCGACCAAAGACGCAGGCAAAATCGCGGGTCTCGAAGTGATGCGAATCGTCAACGAACCGACGGCGGCGGCACTTGCTTACGGTTTAGACAAAAAGAAGGAAGAAACGATTGCCGTTTTTGACTTCGGCGGCGGAACTTTTGATATTTCAGTTCTTGAAGTCGGTGAAGGTGTAGTCGAAGTAAAATCCACGAACGGCAACACGCATCTTGGCGGCGACGATGTAGATGAGGAATTGATTAAGTGGATCATTGATGAATTCAAAAAAGACCAAGGCATTGATTTGACCAATGACAAAATGGCTTTGCAGCGTCTGAAAGAATCGGCGGAAAAAGCTAAGGTCGAATTATCGTCCGCGATGGAAACCGAAATCAATTTGCCGTTTATCACGGCAGATGCTTCCGGTCCGAAACATCTTGTGATGAAATTGACCCGCTCGAAATTTGAGCAGCTCGTCGAGCCAATTTTGAAGAAACTGATGCCACCGGTCGAGCAAGCCATCAAAGATGCCGGACTTGAGCCGAAAAACATTGACGAAATCGTTCTCGTCGGCGGTTCGACGCGCATTCCGAAAGTTCAGGAAATGGTCAAAAACTTTTTCGGAAAAGAGCCGAATAAATCGGTCAACCCGGACGAAGTTGTAGCAGTCGGCGCGGCTGTCCAGGCGAGCGTTTTGTCGGGCGAAAAAACCGATATTCTCTTGCTCGACGTTACGCCTCTGACTTTGGGAATCGAAACTCTGGGCGGCGTGATGACGCAGATGATTACGCGCAACACGACGATTCCGACCAGAAAATCGGAAATCTTCTCGACGGCTTCGGACAATCAAACTTCGGTTGAAGTCCACGTTCTGCAAGGCGAGCGTCCGATGGCGGGCGATAACAAAACGCTCGGCAAGTTTCACCTTGTCGGCATCCCGCCCGCACCGCGCGGCGTTCCGCAGGTCGAAGTTACATTCGACATTGACGCGAACGGCATCGTCAATGTGTCGGCAAAAGATGTCGGCACGGGACGCGAGCAGAAGATTACGATTACGGCAACAAGCGGTTTGTCGAAAGACGAAATTGACAAGATGATGAAGGATGCCGAATCGCACGCGGGCGAAGACGAGAAGAAGAAAGCTGAAATCGAAGCTCGTAACCGTCTTGACGGGCTTGTCTATTCGGTTGAAAAAACTTTCAGCGAAAACAAAGACAAACTCGATGCGGGTGCGTCGGGTGAACTCGAAACCGCTATCTCCGAAGCGAAAACCGCTTTGAACGGCACGGACGCAGACCAGATGAACAGCGCGTTTGAACGTCTGCAGACGGCTTCGCACAAGCTCGCGGAAGTTCTCTATAGTCAAACCGGAACGGATGCCGGTGCGACGACGGAAGAGCAGGCAAGTTCGGCAAGTGCGAGCGGCGACGCGACATCTTCGACTTCGGGCAGTGACGACAACGTGATTGATGCCGAATATGTTGACGTTGACGACGAGAAGAAATAATTTTCGGTTTTTAGCAAAATCAGCCGTTAGCTTGTAATTTCTTGCGGGCAGCGGCTGATTTTGCGATACTTCAAAAATTATGAGCGTTGTTATCCAATTAGACGAAAAGTTGATTGCCGAAATTGATGCGGTTGCCAAGGACTTTAACAAAAGTCGGGTGCAATATATAAACGAAACTTTGCATAAATCTTTGGGAAAAGATAAGCGGAAAAAAAAACTTTCCGAAGAGGAAGTTCGCAAAATGTATGCGGAAGCCTACGGAAAATTTCCCGTGCAGCCTGATGAATTTGAAATTGAAGAAGAGCAAATGATTGAGGTTTGGAAAGATTTATGATGCGCGGCGATGTCTATTGGCATAAGTTTAAAGAGCCTGATAAGACTCATCCGGTTTTGATAATTACCCGTGACGGAGCGATTTCCGAGTTGAACACCGTAACCGTAATTCTAACGACAACGACAATTCGTAATGTCCCTTCGCAAGTTCTTTTGACTGAAGAAGACGGAGTTAGAGAAACTTGTGTATTGAATGTGGATTGGATTCAGACGATTCCAATCAATAAACTTGGCAGTTACGTTACTCATCTTTCCGATGAAAGAATGAATGAAATTTTTGAAGCGATTAAGTTTGCTTTCGGTTTCGATAAATAAAATTTGTCCGTCGTCCGTTGTTTGTTGTCCGTTGCAAAAATCAACTGACCACTGACCACTGACCACTGACCACTGACAAATGGCAAAAAAAGATTATTACCAAATTCTCGGCGTAAAAAAAGATGCAAAGGCGGACGAAATTAAAAAATCGTATCGCAAATTAGCGCGTAAATTTCACCCGGACGTGAATCCGAACGATAAAACCGCCGAAGAAAAATTCAAGGAAATCCAGGAAGCCTACGATGTTTTATCCGATGATAAAAAACGCAAGGTTTTTGACCGTTTCGGTTATTACGCCGATAACCTGGATGTGAATTCGCCTTACGGTGCAGGCGCGGGTGCGGCGGGCGGCGCGGGCGGTTTCGACTTTTCCGGTTTCGATTTCGAGCCGGGCGGAAGCGGCGGCTCGTCGAGTTTTCGTGATATTTTCTCAGACCTTTTCGGCGGCAGCGGCAGCAACCGAACTGCCCGCGAGCCTGAACCGCCGCGTGCGATGCCGAAACGAGGCACGGATATTGAAATGCCGCTAGCATTGAGTTTTGAAGAAGCGGTAACGGGTTTGACGACGAACATTACCGTCAACCGGAGCGAGCAGTGTTCGCGCTGTCAGGGCGCGGGCGATACGGGCGGCGCAATCGTTACCTGCCCGACTTGTAAAGGAGCGGGACAGGTGCAGAGAAGCGGCGGACGGCTGCAATTCGCGCAGCCTTGTCCCGATTGCGCGGGAACGGGGCGGCGGCGTGAACCGTGTTCGCAGTGCCACGGCAAAGGGGTTACGCCAAAAACCGAGCAAGTCAAAGTTCGCATTCCGGCAGGCGTTGATACCGGCTCGCGCGTGCGGATTCCGAAAAAAGGTCAAGGCGGAAGATTAGGCGCGGAACCCGGCGATTTATTTATTCTCACCAACGTCGGCAAGCACAAGTTTTTTACACGAAAGGGCGACAACATTTATGTAACCGTGCCGATAACCGTGCCGGAAGCCGCGCTCGGCGCGAAAATCGAAGTGCCGACCGTCGAAGGCAAAGCGCAACTGAAAATTCCGGCGGGAACCGAATCGGGACAAAAGTTTCGCCTTCGTGAGCGTGGTTTTCCCTCTTTGAGAAATCCGAGCTTGCGCGGGGACCAATTTATCGAAGTCCAAATAGCTCTGCCGCGTGTCATCAGCGAAGAAACGAAGGAAATTTTGCGCGAGTTTGAAAAGGCGAATGCGGAAAATCCGCGCCGGGCAATGGGTTTAGAATAGTTGACTGCATTTAGCGAGTGAAAAACTCCTCAACTCGGTCAACTTGGTCAACTATGAAGAGGAAAATAAAGACATACACCATCAGCGCAGTAGCGGAACTTTTTGAGATTCATCCGCAAACTCTGCGGCTTTATGAACGCGAAGGCTTGCTCAAACCATCGCGCTCGGACGGCAACACGCGACTCTACGAAGACGCCGACATCGAACGGCTGGAGATAATTTTGTCTCTAACCAGAGATTTGGGCGTGAATCTGGCGGGCGTGGAAATCATTCTCAATATGCGCGAGAAGATGAACCAGATGCAGAATGAATTCGAGCGATTTTTCGAATATCTGCAAACTCACGCCGACGAATTTGCCAGTCAAAGCAAAATTCTCTCCGACTCGGAAGCATTGATTCCGATCTCTCGTACCACCGTTTTAAAGTTTAGCCGTCAAATTAATGATGACGAATAAATTCACAGGTTTTTAACCTCAAACTTATCATATCCTCTTTACATTTACCTTAATTCTAAGGCAAAATGCTTCATTCACATCCCTTATATAATCATTTTCAGGATAAGTATAATGAAAAGTGTTTTCGGAAGATTCACGCCTGTGGTTTTTGTTTTGTGTTTAGTGCTTTTTGCATTTACAAATGCAAATTTTGCTCAAAGCCTTGATGCCGTGACCATTAGCGGTAGGGTTGCCGACTCGAACAATGCGCCCGTAGTCGGCGCATCCGTTACGGCGACGCTGGTAACGACAGGTGTGGAACGAACCGTGGTTACGGATGACGAAGGTCGTTACCGTATTGTCGAACTTCAGCCGGGAACTTATACGGTCAAATCTACTTCACAGGGATTCGGCATACAAACAAAAGCAGACCTCGTAACTATCTCCGGGCAAAATCTTCAACTTGATTTCGCGCTCGCACCGGCAGGCGTAACTGCAGAGCAAACCGTTACAATCGGGGACGAGGACGCTCCGGCGATTGACACGACGCGCACGGTTGTCGGCGGAACTGTTACCGAAAGAGAAATCGAAGAACTTCCGAA
>DATLXD010000331.1:0-8326 GCA_035575965.1 Pyrinomonadaceae bacterium
AAAATTTGCAAAATTGACTGCGCAGGAAGAAAAACACGGTCTGTTAAATGAACCGATTGCTATAGGAACTAAAAGAAATTGGGAACAGCGGTTAGATGATAAAAAAGTTCAAATAAAAGGGCATAGAGTAGTACATAAAAAAGACTAGCAAATTGCCTTTAAATAAATTGTCCGTGTGAAACGGACAGTTTCATTTGTCATTTTCCAGAAAAATTCATTCACTAAAATCAGCACTGAATAAAAATGGGGTAAACGCTCGCTCAAAATCAAATTAACCAGAGGTTTGTTTATGTTTTGTGAAAATTCATGGCAATTTATTCACTAAAATTATATAGAATTAAACGAAGACAAAACCTTGCTCCAAAACTATCCACTTTTTATCCACTAAGAGTGCGAATAGTGCTATATATGTGCACAGTGTAAAACAGTGTTATTATATATAAGTGCTTGATAATAAACTATTTAGTTATAAATAAAGGAGTTAAAAAAGGTGATAAGATTGCCGAAGGTCGGAGTCGAACCGACATGGGATTACTCCCGCCAGATTTTGAGTCTGGTGCGTATACCAATTTCGCCACCCCGGCGTGCGAATATGAATAATAAAACTATTGCCAATCGGTCGTCAACCGAACATTAAAATTAACTTTCGTTCAGTGCAAAAAAACAGCCAAAGCTCATTTTTGTTCTAAAGCTCATTTAACTACAATTATTAACTGTCATATGCTTAAATCAGGCGGTTGAAATATGTCTCTGCAATACGAAAATTCCAAAGAAGATGAGACGCAGCCGACGCCCGAAGAATACTTGGAAGCCCAGAAAAGTGCTATACGCAAGAGGTCTTACTGGTTTCTCGCGTTTGGAGCTTTGATAACTGTATTTCTTTTGTTTGCGTTGTTTGCCGGATTTGTCCCGATCCGGGATTTATTTCGCAGCATATTTTTTATTCTCGGTTTGTTCGGCTTGGTCGGCGGCGTTTGGGGAATTTACTACGCGAAAAAGCTGACTCTGGTAGATTTGATTCCGTCGCCCGAGGCGATTGATTTTTTGCGCAAGGCGCAGGACACAAAACCTTATTTTTCGTTTATTCTTGTCGGCTCCATTGTTGTCGTTACGGTTTTTCAGCTTTTGACCGAAAACGTCGAATCAATTTTCGATGTCGGCGAACAATCTGCGGAAATTGCCGGTCTTGTTAAACCGTTTGTTTGGCAAGGTGAATACTGGCGGCTTCTGACGGCGGCGACTCTGCACGGAATTTTCCCGCTTCATCTTTACTTTAATGCGCAGGCACTTTACGGTTTCGGCAGTTTGGTCGAATCACTTTCAAATCGCGCACACTTGGCGGCAGTTTTTCTGCTGGCGATAATCGGCGGCGGACTGCTCAGTTTGTTTTTTATGCCTGATGTCGTCTCGATTGGAGCGTCGGGCGGAGTTATGGGTTTGATTGGATATTTGGCGATTTACGGATACCGTCGCAAACGCCAACTGCCGCCCGATTTTTTGAAAAATATGCTGATAAACATCGGATTTATCACGGCTTTCGGAATCGTCGCGTATCAAATTATAGATAATTTCGGGCATCTCGGCGGAGTTTTAACAGGCGCGATTTATGGATTCATTCAAATCCCGAAAGATTTACACAAAAACCCGCGCAAAATTGGCTCGACTGCCGAAATCTTCGGTTTAATCGCATTGGGAATTTTTATATTTACCTGTATCTTGAGCATTTTATCGTTGTTAAGGTTAATAAGACTTTGATTACAAAAAGTTAGTAGGATTTTAATTACAAAACGAAAAGTTTTACAATCCGTATTCCGCATTTCGCAATCCGCAATCATATGAGAGTTCGAGTTCATCAGCACGTCAATCCGCTTGCGCCGTATTATCGGTTTGAGCCGCAGCCTTTTGAAATCGAAAACGTTTTTGCCAATCCTGATTTGCCTCTACTGCTTGACATCGGTTGCGCGCGCGGCAGATTTTTATTGAAAATGGCGGCGATCGAGCCAGGCTGGAATTTTCTCGGTGTGGAAATCCGCGAACCTTTGGTTATAGAAGCAAATCGTCTGGCAAAGGAAAATAATTTAACCAATCTGCGCTACGAATTTTGCAACGCCAGCTTTGCTTTGGATAAATTGCTGATAAATCTTCCCGCCAATCTTTTGCAAAAAGTTACGATTCAATTTCCAGACCCTTGGTATAAAAAGAAACATGCCAAACGCCGAATGGTCACGGGCAATTTAGTCGAAACGGTGGTCGGACATCTGAAAGTGTCGGGAACGATTTTTATTCAGACCGATGTCGATTTTTTGGCTGAAGAAATGTTTGCGGTTCTTCGCAAAAATGCTAATTTGAGCAAAATCGAAACTGCCGAAAATCCTTTTCCCATAAAGACGGAAAGAGAAAATGCCGTCGAAGAAAAAAATTTGCCGATTTACCGGAGAGTTTTTGAAAAATTAGGGAATTGAATTTTGCCGCAAAACAATCTCGCCGATTTTATCGCTCACTTTTGTTAAACCGTTGAATCCGGGAAGTGCCTGAACGCGGCGCGTAACATTTTTGTCAATCCAATCAAGCCCGCCTTCGCCGCTAAAAAGCGTGCCAATCGTGTAATCGGATTCGGTTTTCGATTTCGCGCCGCTGCCGACCGGCGTCCAGAAATTTCTGACAATAAATCTGGCTAATTTTTGAGAAAACTCGGAATTTTTTAATTCGAGCCGCGCGACACTTCTGTAAAAATGCGTGTGCGCCGATTCTTCGCGGACGATTCCGCGCAAAATTTTCGTCAAAACCGGATGGTTCGCAAGTTCTGCAAGTCGCCGGTAACCTTGCGTCGTGGACATTTCGTGAATCGCGCCGAAAGTCATATGCGTTGCCGTAAATTTTTTGCCGACAAGATTTGTCAGCGACGTTATCAGATAATTATTTATGGTATAAAAGGTTGAAACCGCGCCTCTAACCTGATTTTGCCACTTTTCGTGGGTTTCGATTCCAGCTTCGTTCAAAAAACGGTTCAAGATTTCGCCGTGCGTCTGCTCTTCATTGCTCCAACGCTCCATAAATTTGCTGATAATCGGGTCTTTGCCCGTCGGCGTGCGGCGCAGCTCTTCGTAATACATATCGGTCAAGGCTTCGACATCGCGCATGTAGAGCAAAACCGGCACGAATTTTTCATCGAACGGATGATTTTTTATGTCCTTCCAATCGATTCGGTCAATAAATTCCTTTGTTAAAGTACGCGGCTGTTTTTCATACCAATCGAGAACTTCTTTTTTAGTTTCAAAAGTCATAATCTTTTTCCCGTAAATTCTATTCGCCGCGAGATGGTTTTCGGATGCGATTTAACGCGACGAACTTCTACGGGAGATTTTTGACTTGTGAAATTTTTTGACGCCGGCGACGGTTTTGCAATCAAGTTTTTCCGGGTTTTACTTTGAAATCGCTTGTGAAACCCGACGAATTTACGGTTTAATAATAACAACTTTCTTATCCGGCAATTATTTCGAGTTCGGCAATCGCGCCGAAAATAATTATCATTAAAAATAAATTCCCGGTTTTCGAGAAAGTTCTCATTAAAAAACAATGAAATTAATCCTTGAAAGACAGATTCAGCTTGCCTTTATTTTCGCTCTGGTGCTGCTTCTGACGCTCGGCTTTTTCGGTAACCGAAGCGCAAATTCGCTTAATGAAGCCGTCAGATTGGAAAAGCACACGCAGGAAATTTTGCTGCGTTTGAATGAAATTCTCGGTTACGCGATTGATGTCGAAACCGGCGGGCGCGGATTTGCTCTGACCGGCGACGAATCTTTTTTAGAACCGTTTAAGAATGCCGAACAGAAATTTGACGATGACTTAGCCGAATTACACCGCCTGGTCGCGGATAATCCGAACCAAGCGGCGGAACTTGCAAAACTGGAAAACCTGCTGAAGGAGAAATTAAATTTCAATCGAAGCATTGCCGAATTGCGGCGCGCACAAGGACTCAGCCAGGCGAGCGCAAAAATCGGAACCGGCGAAGGTAAACGGATAATGGACGAAGCGCGACTTATCGTCGGGAGAATGAAAGACGAAGAAAACCGACTTTTGAAGGAAAGCGAAGACGATTTGACAAAAAGTATCAGCAATACTCTGTTTATACTGTTTCTGGGAACATTCGGCGGAGTTGTGTGTCTGGGACTTGCCAATTTCGCTATCTTTCGTGAAACTAAAAAACGACGTTTGGCAGAAGGCGGACTACGCAATTCAAATAAAAATTTGGAAGAGCGCGTGGAGAAAAGAACCAGAGAATTGTCCGCGAGCAACGAAGAATTGAAGGAACAGATAAAGCAGCGCGGGCAAGCGGAAACGCGCCGCCAAATCGCGCTCGAAGCCGGAAGTTTGGGAACTTGGACGCTAGACCCGAAAACCAACCGCGCGGAAATTGACGAGCGCAGTTTGTCGCTATTCGGTTTTTCCGAGGAAGATTTCGACGGTTCGGTTGAAAAAGCGTTCAGCCGGATTCACGAAGAAGATTTTCCCGAAGTCGAAAAGCTGTTTCAAAAATCGGTCGCCGAGCGCGAAAAACTCAACGCCGAGTTTCGCGTTAAAATGCCGGACGGCTCGGTGCGCTGGAATCACTGCACCGGACAACCGCAGTTTGACGAAAACGGTGAGATTCTGCATATTGTCGGCAACTGCCGCGACGTTACTGACGGCAAGGAATTTGAAAATTCCCTGCGCGAAAGCGAAAATTTTACCCGCGCGATTTTAGATTCGCTGTCGGCGCATATTGCCGTGCTTGATAGAGACGGAGTAATCGTCACCGTCAATAAAGCGTGGCAGAATTTCGCCAAAGCAAATTGTGCCGAAGAACAACTTGACCAAACCGGAATCGGGCAGAATTATTTAAAGGTCTGCGAAAATTCTGAGGATTTTGAAGCGGACACAAAACAGGTTTTGGAAAATCTGCGGGCAGTTTTGAAAAACGAAAAAACAGGCTTTTCGTTTGAATATCCGTGTCATTCTCCAGCCGAAGAACGCTGGTTTTTACTGCAAGTCAGCGCGATGCGGGGCGCGGCAGGCGGCGCGGCTATCTCGCACATCAATATCACCGACCGCAAAAAAGTCGAAGCCGAACTGAAAAACAGCGAACAGTTTAACCGCAGTATTTTTGAAAACAGTCCCGACTGCGTGCAGGTTTTAGAACTCGACGGAACATTTCATTCGATAAATGCAAACGGCTTACGGCTGCTCGAAATTGACGATTTTTCATATTTCGTCGGAAAGCAATGGATGGATTTATGGGAAGAAGAAGACGAAGAAGCGGCTTATCAAGTTTTGCAGGCGGCTTTGAAAGGCAGAACCACGCATTTTGAAGGTTTTTGCAAAACCGCGACCGGAAAACTCAAGTGGTGGGACGTTTCGGTTGCGCCCATTTACGGCGCGGACGGGAAACCAAACCGTCTGATTGCGACTTCACGCGATATTACCGAAAGACGGGAGACGGAAAGCGAGCGTGAAAAACTTCTCAAAAACGAAAAAGCCGCCCGTAAAGACTCGGAAATTGCCAACCGGATGCGCGATGAATTTCTCGCCACCGTTTCGCATGAGCTTCGCGCTCCGCTCAACTCGATTTTGGGTTGGGGACGGCTGATGGAAAAGGGAAAACTCGACGAAATCACTACGGCTAAAGCAATCAATACAATTGTCCGCAATGCCGAATCGCAAAACCGTCTGATTGAAGATTTGCTCGATGTTTCGCGTATCATTTCCGGCAAGCTGCGGCTGGAAGTAATGACGATTAAACCGATAAACGTCGTCGAATCGGCACTCGAAACCGTGCGTCCGGCGGCGGAAGCTAAAGGCATCACGTTGGAAATAAAGGAAGACGCGGATGTCAGTCATATTTCCGGCGACCCGAATCGCTTGCAGCAAGTTATCTGGAACCTGCTATCGAATGCCATCAAATTTACGCCGAATGAAGGATTGGTCAGATTGGAAATCGAGCGGACAAAAGATTTTGTCGAAATCAAAGTCAAAGACACAGGTGTCGGTATCAAAGAAGAATTTCTGCCGCACGTTTTTGACCGTTTTCGCCAGGCGGACACCTCAAGCATTAGAAAATTCGGCGGTCTCGGTCTCGGATTGGCAATTGTGCGGCACATCACGGAAATGCACGGCGGCACGGTTGACGCTTTCAGCGAAGGCGAAAATCAAGGCTCGACTTTCGTCGTCAGACTTCCGCTAATCGCTTCGCCGAAGGAAGACGAAGAAAATAAAACCGACGGCACAACAAGAACTTTGGAAACCGAACCGTCTTTAAGCCTCGCCGGTCTTTTGATTCTGGTAGTTGACGACGAAGAAGACACGCGCCAACTGCTCACGCAGTCCTTAACCTTCTACGGCGCAACCGTTGTCAGTGCCGCTTCCGCCGCCGAAGGTTTCACCGAATTGACAGATAAAAACCCGGACGTGCTGGTTTCCGACATCGGAATGCCGGACGAAGACGGTTATTCGTTTATCCGCAAAGTCCGAACCGACGGTAAACATAAAGATATTCCGGCGGTTGCGCTCACCGGTTTTGCCCGCGCCCAAGACCGAATGCGTGCGCTTTCAAGCGGCTTTCAAAACCACGTCGCAAAGCCTGTCGAACCGGACGAATTGGTAACCGTAATTGCGAGTTTGACCGGACGACTTTACATAAATGAAACAGAATAAAGATTTATTTAGCCACAGATAAACACGGATGGACACAGATAAAAAAGCAAAGAAATCTAAAATCCAAATCGGTTGTCAGGGTTGGAACTATGACGATTGGACGACGAAGGCGGGCGGTGAAACCGTATTTTATCCGCGCGGAACTCGCTCGAATGAAATGCTCGCTTTTTACGCGGAAATTTTCGATACGATTGAAGTTGATTCGACTTTTTATGCAATTCCGGCAATCTCGGCGGTTGAAAATTGGTATCGGAAAACGCCTGAAAAATTTTCGTTTTCGTTAAAACTGCCGCGCGAAATAACGCACGAATACAATTTGCGTGAGCCTTCGTTTCCGCTTCTGAACGAATTTTGTGAAAGAGCTGCGCTACTTAAGAAAAAGCTCGGCACAATTTTGATTCAGCTTCCGCCGAACTTTGAAGCGTCGAAAGAAAACGCTCAAGCCTTGCGCGAATTCTTAGTGGAGTTGCCGAAAAAAATTCGTTTTGCGATTGAATTTCGCAACCGACAATGGTTGATTGATTGGACGTTTG
Organism: Pyrinomonadaceae bacterium; assembly: GCA_035575965.1. GTDB lineage: Bacteria > Acidobacteriota > Blastocatellia > Pyrinomonadales > Pyrinomonadaceae. The sequence goes on from DATLXD010000331.1 coordinate 7,224, forward strand.
AAGAACTCGAAAAAAACAAAGTCGCCGTTTGTCTGGTCGAAGGAAGCTGGATTCCGCGCGAGTCGATGTTTGAGGCAATCGAAAAAAAGACGGCGAATTTTGCATATATTCGTTTTATGGGCGAAAGAGATTTGACGAGCTTCGACAAAATTTATCGAGCGCAGGACGCAAACTTGCAGATGTGGAAAACGGAAATCGAGCGAATAAAAGCAAAGAATATTTACATTTATTTCAGCAATTTCTACGAAGGACACGCGCCCGCGAGCGTGAATAAATTGAGAGAACTATTCGGACAAAAAACAATCGAAGCAAGCAGTTTGGAAAATCAGAAATCACTTTTTTGAAGAAGGTTTTGCTACAAAGCACTCAGAGATTTTTAGATTGATGAATGATGAAGTTTGCGGAATTTTGATTTATCGTTCATCGTTCCCAATTCATCATTTCATCTCTCTGTGTTCTCCGGGGCAAATCTTTCAAACCTTTTCTTTGTTGCCAACGTAAAAGAAAGCAGATTTTTATAAAATCTAAAAAAGTTTTGGAGCAATAATCTAATAAATAACAATGTCAAAAACAGCAAAAATACTTCTCATCGTCGGCGCAAGCATACTCGCCGTTTTATTAGTGGCAATTATCGGAATCGCTTTGATGGCGGAATCTTTGGGCAAGCCGAACATTCCCGACAACAGCGTTTTGGTTTTGAAAGTTTCGGGAAATTTGCCCGATTACGTGCCGGAAAACAAATGGGCGAAAGTTTTCAAAATCCAGCAGCCGCAATCTTTTTCCGGTCTTTTGACCGAACTTCGCAAAGCAAAAGTCGACAGCCGCGTGAATGCAGTTTTGCTCGACATCGATTTTCCGCAAATCGGTTGGGGGAAAACCGACGAACTGCGCGACGCGATAAAGGATTTTCGCGCTTCGGGCAAGCCGATTTATTCGTTTATGGAACTTGGAATGAATAAGGAATACTACATTGCTGCGGCAACCGAAAAGGTTTTTATGCCGCCCGCCGGTGATTTATATGTCAACGGTTTTGCGGCAAACGCGATGTTTTTTCGCGGCTCGCTCGATAAACTAGGCATTGAGCCGGAAGTTATCAAAATCGG
>DATLXD010000332.1:0-7111 GCA_035575965.1 Pyrinomonadaceae bacterium
CAGAAACGCATCGGCTAACGATGATAGCTTTTCTAGGGCTTCTTCATTGTCTTTGACAATCGGCTCGTTGGAAAAATTTCCCGAAGTCATAACTAAAACATCAAGGGAGCGAAACTTTTCCTCAACCGGATTAAACAATAAATAATGAAACGGCGAATACGGCAGCATCACGCCTAAAAACAAATTGTGCGGCGCGACGAGTTCGGAAATTTCCGCGCCTTGTTTTTTCCGCAGCAAAACTATCGGGCGTTCTTTGCTTGTGAGCAAAACTCTTTCCGCATCGCCGATTTCCGCCAAACTTTCCGCCGTTTCCAAATCTCTGCACATCACGGCGAAAGGCTTCGCAATTCTGCCTTTTCTTTCTCTTAAAATCTTTAGAGCCGTATTGCTTCGCGCGTCGCACGCGAGATGAAAACCGCCGATGCCTTTGACGGCGACGATGCCGTTTTCGGTCAAAACTTTTTGCGTCGCCAAAAGAGCGTCTTCGTCGTAAATTTCCTTTTCGTTTTCGCCCAAAAACCAAACTCTTGCGCCGCAATTTCGGCAAGCGTTCGGTTGCGCGTGAAAGCGTCTGTTCAAAGGATTGTCGTATTCGCTTTGACACGATTCGCACATTTCAAACGCGCTCATCGTCGTGTTCGGGCGGTCGTAAGGAATATCTTTGACGATGGTAAAGCGCGCGCCGCAATTGGTGCAGTTGATAAACGGATGGCGAAAACGTCTGTCGGTTTCGTCGAACAGTTCGCGCAGGCAATCGGCGCAAACGCTCGCGTCGGGCGAAACAATCGTGTTTTCCGCGTCGCGCGTTTTGCTTTCAACGATACGAAAATCCGTTTCGCCGGTCGCGGCGATTTCTTCAATTTCAATCGAGATGACGCGCGCGAGCGGCGGAGCGTTTTCGCGCAGGAGTTTTTGAAAATTGACTAGATTGTTTTCCAAACCTTCGACTTCGACAAACACGCCGCCGCTTTGGTTGCCGACGAATCCGCTCAAATCACAGCTTTTGGCGCAGGCATAAACAAACGGACGAAAGCCGACGCCCTGCACTGCACCGCCGATTGTCAAACGCAGTCTTTGTAAAGCAGTATTTTCTTCGACTTTCGGAATCATTTTCCAACCTGATTTAGATTTTAATGGCAAATACTATATTGTCATAATAGTATCTTCACTCAACTTACTCTTTCCCGATAAATAAGCCTATATTTGCTCCCGTCAGATGAGTGCGCGGCTTTGACGCTATTTCTTCCTTTTGATTTTGCAATCGCGTTCCCTAAATTTATTTGAAAATTTCAGACGAACGCTTGACTCTGTATTCGACTACAGGGATTAGAATATATTTGCAGTCGAAAATTTCGGCTGTAATTTGAAAAAGGAGAAAAAGTAAAATGGCATTACGAGAAGGCGAGGTTTATCGCTGCCCAGACGCAAATTGCGGCTGTGAAATTACGGTGACAAAAGGCGCGCGAGAAGGCTGTCAAGGTCAGGAACAGCCGCGTTGCTGCTGCGGCAAAACGATGGAAAAAGCGTCGAGATAAATAGCGGTGGAAACGACTTTTTGATTTCAATCCTCGTTTCCGCCATTAAAAATCAAACCTTAACTTAACGAAAAGATAATGAAAACAGCCGGAAAACAATTTCAATTTAAGTCGGAAGCCGCTACGCCGCGCTCGTCGCTGAAAATCGGCGAGGTTTCACAGGCTTCGGGAATCGGCGTCGAGGCTTTGCGTTTTTATGAGCGCAGCGGTTTGCTCGGCAGTCCGGGGCGGACGGCGAGCGGTTATCGCGTGTATAACGCAAACGTGCTTGACCGACTTGCGTTTATCAAAAAAGCGCAGACGCTCGGCTTTTCGCTCGACGAAATCCGGCGCGTCATCGAAGAAAGCGAAGCCGGAGAAAGTCCCTGCGCGGAAGTGCGCGAAATCGTTCGCGCGCGTCTTCAAAAAATTGACGAACACCTGAGCGATTTGCGGCGTTACCGGAAAGAACTGGCGGCGACGCTCGCCGATTGGGACGAGCAGGGCGCGGCGACGGGCGACATTTGCGGATTAATTGAAAATTCAAACGTCGAAGCCGAACAATCCGTTGCGGCAACGGGATTAAAGCGCGGAAGGAAAAATAAAAAATCGAGGTAAAATAAAATGGAAACACAAAAAACGACGACAGTCAGAACACCGGATATAACTTGCGGCGGCTGCGCGAGCAGTATAAAAAACGCGCTCGGCAAGATGGAAGGCGTCGGGCAAATCGAAGTCGATGTCAACGCCAAAATCGTTTCAATCGAACACGACGCGCAGGTTTCGCGCGAACAAATCGAAGCCAAGCTCGACGACATCGGTTTTCCAGTTGAACGAAGTTAGGTTTTTCAAGGAGGGATTTATGAAAGTCAAAGACCCGGTTTGCGGGATGACGATTGATACGGAAGCGGCGGCTGGAACGAGCGAATTTGAAGGAAAAACATTTTATTTCTGCTTGCCCGCCTGCCAAGAAAAATTCGACGTGAATCCGGTATCGTTTATTCAAGAAGCGAAAGAAAACGAAACGAACGGAAACGGCATAACAACCGATGACGTGATAACCGGGCGGCGTAATGACCATTCAACGGCAAACGGCGCGGGCGAGCGTGTTGATTTGCCGATTACGGGAATGACCTGTGCCGCGTGCGCCAATCGAATCGAAAAGAAATTAAACAAGCAAGCGGGCGTTGAACAGGCTTCGGTCAATTTTGCGACATCGAGAGCGACCGTTTCGTATGACCCGAATAAAACGGGCGTGGCGGACTTGATTCAAACGGTCAAAGATGTTGGCTACGACACCGCCGGGACGCAGAAAGTCGAATTCGTCGTTGATGATTCGGCACGTCCTTCGGGTTCGGGCGCGCAACTCGAAAATCATCTTTCAAAACTGCGCGGTGTGATTAAAACCGATTTCAATTTGGCGACGATGGCGGTCAACGTCGAATACTTGCCTAACGCCGCCGACACAAAAGTGATTCGCGCAGGCATAGAAGATTTCGGCTATCGCGTCCGCGAGGTTTCCGGCAGCGGCGAGACGGCTGAAGACTCGATAGAAGCCGCGCACGCCGAAGAATACAACGACCTAAAAAGAAAATTCTGGACTTCCGCCATTTTATCCTTGCCTGTTCTAGTGATTGCGATGTCGCACGGCGCGATTGAGTTTTTGAATTTTCCGGGCGTCAATTGGCTGCAACTCGCTTTAACCGTTCCGGTTGTCTTTTACTGCGGCGCGCAGTTTTATCGGGGTGCGTGGGCGGCGTTCCGGCATCGTGCCGCCGATATGAACACGCTGATTGCCGTCGGCACCGGCGCGGCTTTTATTTACTCGGTTTTGGCGACTGTTTTCCCTTCTTTTTTCGTGAACGCCGCCGGACAAATGATGAATATGCCGGGAATGGAAGGTATGCGAAGCGTTCCGGTTTATTTTGAAGCGGCAAGCGTCATTATCGCTCTGATTCTTTTAGGCAGAATGCTCGAATCGAGAGCGAAAGGTCAAACAGGCGCGGCGATTAAAAAACTCGTCGGGCTTCAGGCGAAAACGGCTCGCGTTATTCGGGATGGACGCGAGATGGAAATCGAAACCGAAGCGGTTGTTCCCGGCGATATTGTAATGGTGCGTCCGGGCGAAAAAATTCCAGTTGACGGCGTTTTGGTTGAAGGCTCGTCCGCCGTTGACGAATCAATGCTGACGGGCGAAAGTCTTCCTGTCGAAAAGAAAACGGGCGACGAAATTTTCGGCGCGACGATAAATAAAACCGGCGCGTTTCAGTTTAGAGCCACGAAAGTCGGCAAAGATACTGCTTTGCAGCAAATCGTGAAATTAGTTCAGGACGCGCAAGGCTCGAAGCCGCCGATTGCCAAACTTGCCGATACGATTAGCGGGATTTTCACTCCCGTTGTGATTTGTATTGCCATTGTTACATTCGTCATTTGGTTTGTTGCGGCTTCTCCCGAAGTTCGTTTCACGATGGCACTGGTGAATTTCGTTTCGGTTTTGATAATTGCCTGTCCGTGCGCTCTGGGGCTTGCAACGCCGACGGCGATTATGGTCGGAACGGGCAAAGGCGCGGAAAGCGGAATTTTGATTAAAGGCGGCGACAGCTTGGAAACGGCGCACAAACTCGACACGATTGTTCTCGATAAAACCGGCACAATTACAAAAGGCGAACCGAGCTTGACCGATGTTATCGCGTCTGAAGAATTCGCCGAAAACGATTTTCTAAAGATTGTCGCTTCGGCTGAAAACAGGAGCGAGCATCCGCTGGCGGCGGCAATCGTGCGCGGCGCGGAAAGCAGAAATTTGACGTTTGAAAAAGTAGAGAATTTCAACGCTCTCGAAGGTCGCGGCATCATCGCAAGAGTTGCGGGCAGAGATTTACTGCTCGGAAATCTGCGCCTTATGAACGAGCGAAAAGTCGAGCTGAACGGTGCGGAAACCACAGTTGAAAAATTAGCCAGTGAAGGAAAAACGCCGATGTTTGCGGCGATTGATAATAAATTCGCGGGCGTTGTCGCCGTCGCCGACACGATTAAACCGGAATCGAAAGAAGCAATTTCATCGCTTCAAAATTTAGGCTTGGAAGTCGTGATGATAACCGGCGATAACAAAAGAACGGCGGAAGCGGTCGCGGCGCGGGTCGGAATAAAAAGAGTTTTAGCGGAAGTTCTGCCCGAAGGAAAATCGGCGGAAGTCAAAAAACTGCAAGACGAACGAAAACTTGTCGGAATGGTCGGCGACGGCATCAACGACGCGCCCGCGCTGGCACAAGCGGATGTCGGCATCTCTATCGGAACCGGCACGGATGTGGCGATTGAAGCGAGTGACATTACTTTAATCAAAGGTGATTTGCGCGGCGTTGTAACGGCAATCGCGCTATCGAAAGCCACTATCAAAGCGGTCAAACAAAATCTGTTCTGGGCGTTTATCTATAATGTCATCGGCATTCCGGTTGCCGCCGGATTGCTTTATCCGTTTTTTGGAATTTTACTCTCGCCGATTTTAGCAAGCGCGGCGATGTCGCTTTCAAGCGTTTCGGTTGTGGCGAACAGTTTGCGGCTGCGCTCGTTTAGCGCGCTGAAAGTTGATTAACACGGGAAATTTGAATTTATGGACACAACAGAAATTTTAGTCGTCATCGGCGGCGCGGCTTTGATTGGTCTGACGCTCTGGTATTTCTTCGGCGAGCGCGAGCAGGTTGCCGCCGAGCAAAATGAATCCGGCTTGCAGGAAATAAAAGTAACGGTTAAAGGCGGTTATTCGCCGGACGTGATTGTCGTCAAAAAAGATGTGCCGGTGCGCTTAAATTTTTTCCGCGATGAAACTTCGTCGTGCAGCGAGCAGGTCGTGTTCGGCGATTTCGGAATCGCCAAAGATTTGCCCGCCTACAAAACTACGCCGATTGAATTTACGCCCGACAAGAGCGGCGAATTTACATTTGCCTGCGGAATGAATATGCTGCGCGGGAAGCTGATTGTGCAATAATTTTCTTTCAAAAATTTTAGTGAATAAGACAGCCGCGAAAATTCTGCTTGCCGACGACGATTCACTGCGCCGCGTGCTTGAATTCCAATTGCAGGGGGCGGGCTTTCAGGTCTTGACGGCGGAAAACGGAGCGCAGGCGTTGGAGACGTTTTCAAATGAAACGATTGATTGTTTGATAACCGACTAGCGGATGCCGCAGATGTCGGGCGCACAGATTTTGCAGCGAGCGGGTGCGATAAATCCCGAAACGCCGATTATCGTCATCACAGCTTTCGGCGATGTCGAAACCGCCGTTGAAGCGATGCGCGGCGGCGCGTTCGATTTTATAACCAAACCGTTTAACCGTCAGGCGATTCTTCTGACCGTCGTTTGAAAAAAGAAAAATGAAAAATATGTCGAAAGAAGATAGAAATTATAAAACAGGCGTTTAGCCGACGCAGGAAGCGATGGGAAAAATGGCAACCGGACAGGTTACGCTTGCCGAGGCTGTAGGTTTAAGTCGCGAGTAATTGTATGAGATAGCGCAGCAATACTACCGACTTCTCAACTCCGGCAAAATCGAAGAAGTGCGTCAAATCTATGCCGGATTGGTGGCGGCAAACCCGTATGACAGCGTTTTTCATTGTCATCTCGGCGCGGTTCTCTGGCGAATGGGCGACATTGAGAAAGCCTTTGAGGAATAAGATGCTTCACTACGTTTTAACATCGCCAATGTTGACGCGCTTGCCGGACCCGGCGAGCTGTATCTGACCAAAGGCGACGCGAAAAAAGGCATCGCGGATTTACGCGCCGCACTCGAAAATGACCCGGAAGGCAAGCATCCGACGACCGTTCGCGCCCGCGCTCTTTTGCAGTCGCTGCGAAATGCGGCGCAAAATCAGCCGACGACTTAGAGTTTCGAATTTCTTGAAATTGCCTGTTTCGATTGATGAATTCAGAAAGAAGATTTACCATAACCTTAAATAATTTAAATGGAGGATTAAAATTTTATGTCAAACTCGGTCACGAAACTGCCGAACGGCGATAATCATTCCGGTCAGGACGCGAATCGAACTGCGGGAAACAGCACCAGCGGAACGGCATCAGTAAAAATTTCCGCCGGGCAAGGCAGAGAAATTTTCAATCAAGTCAATGTCAATCTGAGATTAAGTTTACGCGACCATCCGCGCGAAAAAGAAAAAACCGACGCGAAAAAGAATGAATCCGAAGTTAAAAGAAAAGACCGGCAAGCAATTCATCAGGGAAAAGATTTAACTGAAGCATCTGAAAAAACAGGCGGTAAGAAAGAAAAAATAAACGATTCGGCTAATCCCAAACTTCAAGAGACGGGTCGCAAGGATAGTGGTGGAAAATCGAACAATGCTCATCAGGCAGCGATATCCAATCACAAAAATATCGTTCATCAGACAGCCGAATTCAATCAGGAAAATGATGATTATCAGGCAGCAAAACCTAGTCACGAAAACGACAGTTCCGACGCGAAGAACAACAATTCCAGCACGAAAAACAATAGCCGAACCGCGTCGTTGCGTAACGAGACTGCTCCGTCGAGCAGCGAAAGCCGGAGCGCGAAACCAAGCGGTCAACCGCCCGCCGAAACGTCAAGAAATGAAAA
>DATLXD010000333.1:0-13487 GCA_035575965.1 Pyrinomonadaceae bacterium
CATTTATTTGTTCGTGTTTCATTTGTAATGCCGGATGAATGTTTTATATGGAATTTTATAACCACTTACGTTTATCTGCGGAGCTAGTTTCTGTCTTAGCTTCTTCGACAATAGATTCTTCTTTTGTGGAAATGTTTGCGGAAAAATTATCGCTGCTCACTTCTCTGATTTCAGGTGCGGCAATTTTATTAATTTCCAAACCGGAAGTTCTTCCAATAGAATTTCCGGTTTTCGATTGATTACCTGAGAGCAAATCTGAACTTTCAAATGTTTGAAATTCATTATCTTCAAAATCAACTTCTTTTTGCCAAGTACTCTTAAAATCATCGGTCGTGCGGCGAAATTCAGCCATTGTTTTTCCGATAGTGCGCATCATCTGCGGCAATTTTCGAGGACCAAAAATGATGAGCGCAATAAGTCCAATCATAAGCAGTTCCGAAGTGCCGATTGATTCGAGAATAAACAAATAAAACATCATCTTATTACCAATTATTTACTAAAGCGTCGGTCATAACTAAAATTACGGTCAAACTTTTAAGTTCTTTCAGATAATGCGTTTAACTCAATCGACCTCTATCAAGTAATCCTTATATGATTCGACTCTACCGATGATTTTCGCATCCTTTAACTTTTCTATAAACCTCTCTGCTTTCCCGGCTTCCAAACTAATTAAAAGCCCGCCCGCCGTTTGCGGGTCAAATAACGCGCTCTGCATTTCCCTTGAAATATTTTTATTAAATTTAACCGTTTCGCCTACATAAGTACGATTATTTTTGTCGCCCCGCGTCAACATTTTCTGCTCAATCAATTTTATAACATCAGGCAAAAGAGGAACATCGTCGGATTTAACTTTAAATGTTACATTGCTTGCCTTTGCCATTTCAAAAGCGTGTCCGAGCAATCCGAAACCCGTAATATCGGTGCATCCGTTTGCTCCAAATTCCTGCATAGCTTTAGATGCTTCTCGCGCTGAGGTCGTCATTGTTTTTAACGAAGCATTTTTTGCCTCGTCACTTGCCTTTTCAAATTTTATTCCGGTGCTGATAACACCTGTTCCTATCGACTTTGTTAAAATTAAAACATCACCTGCTTTTGCTCCTGAATTTTTTATAACTTTTTCAGGATTAATAATTCCGGTAACTGCATAACCGAATTTCATTTCTTGGTCATCAACCGAATGACCGCCTAAAACCACAACTTTCTCTTCATTCAAAGCGTTTTGACCGCCGAGCATAATTTTACCTAAAACATTCCAATCGCCTTTTTGCGGATAACAGACGATTGAAAGCGCGGAAATGGGTGTTCCGCCCATCGCATAAATATCGTTTAGTGAGTTTATTGCTGCAATTCTTCCGTAAATTTCCGGCTCATCGGCGATAGGTGTAAAGAAATCAACAGTTTGCACTAAAGCTGTTTGGCTATTGAGCCGAAACACACCAGCATCGTCAGATGTTTCAAAGCCGACGATAACATCTGTCGAGAAATCTTGTTTTGGAAGTTTGCTCAAAACTTGAGCAAGGTCGCGCGGCGCAAGTTTCGCCACTCAACCCGCGCAAGAAACCATTTCGGTCAAGCGTTTTTGTCGCATAATAATTAGTTGTTTAAAATTAATCTGTAAATTCTATCCAAATCAGACTCGCTGTAATACTCTATTTCTATTTTGCCGCCTGTTCCTTTTCCGTCCGGTAAAATCTGCAACTGCGTTCCTAAATACCTTTTTAATTTGGTTTCAGCCGCTTTGATGTTAGCATCTTTTTTAGACTTAATTGATGTTTTATCAACAGTTTGCCCGTCGTTTCTACCTATTCTTTTAACAGCCTTTTCCGTCTCCCGCACGGAAAGAGACATTTCAATAATTCTGCTTGCTAAACGCCGTTGAGATTCTACGTCGCTTGACATCAGCAATGCTCTGGCGTGACCAGCTGAAATTTTTTCATCTTCGACAAGCTGCTGAATATCCTTCGGAAGTTTTAATAAACGTAAGCACGTCGTTACAACAGTTCGATTTTTTCCGACTCTCTCCGCAACCATCTCCTGCGTCAACCCAATCGTTTCAATTAAGTTTCTGTATGCTCTTGCTTCTTCAATCGGATTAAGTTCTTGTCTTTGTATATTTTCTATTAACGCAAGCTCAAGTAACTTTTCATCCGCTACTTCCCTAATTATGGCTGGTATTTTCTGTAGTCCTGCTCTTTGAGATGCACGCCAACGTCTTTCTCCGGCAATTAATTGGTAGCGTGCGCCTCTTCTTCTAACTAAGATAGGCTGGACTATACCGTTTGCAAGAATTGATTGTGCTAACTCGTCGAGTTTTTCATCGGCAAACCTCGTTCTCGGTTGTTTTGCATTCGGTTCAATTAAATCCAGGTCAATTTCACTCAATTCTTCCTTATTTTTTTTTACATCTTCATCTCCTAATAAGGCATTCAACCCGCGTCCCAAAACTTTTCTACTCATGACTTAAAATCTCCTTTGCAAGTTGTATATAACTTTCAGCCCCTCGTGAGCGAACATCATACAAAATAATAGGCTTACCGTAACTTGGTGCTTCGGCAAGACGAACATTTCGCGGGATAACTGTCCTCAAAACTTGCGAGCCATAAAAATCTCGTAAATCTTGGGCAACTGCCGACGCTAAATTTGTTCGCTCATCATACATTGTCAGTAACAAACCTTCTATGGTTAATTGTGGATTAAGCCCTCGACGCAAGCGGGCAAGTGTGTCGAATAACTCTGTAACCCCTTCCAGAGCATAATATTCGCACTGTATGGGGACTAATAAAGAATCCGCCGCCGTTAAACCATTTATAGTTAACAGCCCAAGTGAAGGTGGACAGTCAATAATAATATAATCGTAATCGTTTTTAACTTTACCAAGTACTTCTTTCAGTTTGTATTCACGATTTACCGATTCAACTAATTCTACTTCCGCACCTGCTAGATTTTTATCCGCAGGCAAAACCCAGAGTAAAGGCAGCTCGGTCGGTAATACAACATTTGCTACCGATTCATCCAAAACCAGTAAATTGTAGAGTGTCTTTCTCATTTGCTTTCGCGGCACACCGGAACCTGAAGTTGCATTTCCTTGCGGGTCGGCATCAACCAATAGGACTTTTTTTTCTTCGACCGCTAATGCTGCGGCAAGATTTACGGAGGTCGTCGTTTTTCCAACCCCGCCTTTTTGATTTGCAACGGCTATTATTTTACCCATGTTTTTATTTTATTTGCATTAATGTAGCATTTTTTCCGGTTAATCTCTAACAGCAATTTAAGGTCGAACGTGGCACGTCCTACAATTTTTAAATCTGCTTATGTAAAACGTGCCACATTTAATTTGAGTAATAAAAACAACCTCAATTCTTCAGACCGGTTAGATAAACCAATAGAGTAGAGAGAGCGGCGGGAGTAAGCCCGGAGATTTTACGAACCTGCCCGAAAGTCTGGGGTTTTGCGCGTTCAAGTCGTTCCGCCATTTCGTGCGACAAACCGTTTATCAGATGAAAATCAATTTTTTCAGGCACCTTAAAGCTGTCATTATGATTAACACGCTGGAATGCGTTATTTTGAGTTTCAATATAACCGCTATATAGAGAATCCGCTAAAGCAGTCTCCAAATCAGAGAAGGTTATTTGAGAACGAATTTTTTCCGGTATAAATCGGTAGATAACAGCCGGATTTACGCCTTGTCGTTTTGACAGTTGCGACAAACTTATTGAGTCGCCTAAATCAACCCCCAAAGATTGGGAAATCGAGGCATACTCGACATCCGACCGTTTATAACGCAGATTGTCTAAAGTATTCCGAAGTGTTGCAATTCTATCTCTTTTTCGATTAAACCTTTCCCAATCAGTATCACTTAAAAGTCCAGTATCATTTCCTTTTGAAGAAAGTCGCTGGTCGGCGTTATCGTGTCTAAGAGTCAACCGCGCCTCGGCACGGGAAGTAAAAATTCGGTATGGTTCATCAACACCGTGTTGAATCAAATCATCTATCAAAACACCGATATATGCTTCATTACGGTTCAAACGAAACGTGTCCCTTCCCTGAATTTGCAAAGCAGCGTTAATTCCCGCCATTAAACCTTGACAGGCTGCTTCTTCGTAGCCGGTCGTGCCGTTTATTTGTCCAGCCAAATAAAGTCCCCGAATTCTGGAAGTTTCTAACGATTGATTGAGTTCTCTCGGGTCAACAAAATCGTATTCAATCGCGTAACCGGGACGAATTATTTGTACTTTTTCAAAACCATCAATCATTCTCAGTAAATCTTGCTGTAATTCAGATGGTAGAGATGTTGAAAATCCGTTGAGATAAACTTCATTTGTATTATGCCCTTCGGGTTCAAGAAAAAGTTGGTGACGAGCTTTGTCAGAAAATTTTACAACTTTATCCTCAATCGAAGGACAATAACGTGGTCCAATGCCTTTAATTTTACCGGAATATAAGGGTGATTGGTGGAGGTTTTCACGAATCTTGTTGTGCAAAACATCACTTGTATACCCGATATAACATTGGATTTGAGGCTGCTCGATTTTTTCGGTAGCAAAGGAAAATGCAACCGGATTATCATCAGGTGGCTGTGCTTCAAAAGCATCCCAGTCTATAGTCCTACCATCAAGTCGAGGCGGCGTCCCCGTCTTTAATCGTCCGACGGGAAACCCTAGCCTCTTAAGACATTCGGCAAGCTCAGTTGATGCAGGCTCACCTGCACGTCCGGCAGAATAAGTTTTAAGACCAGTATGAATTTGTCCGTTTAAGAAAGTTCCGGTAGCAATGATTACCGATTTCGCGCCGATTTTACGTGCATCTTGTAATTCGACACCAATAATCTTCCTATCTTTGACAATTAAATCAGTAACAACTCCTTGACGAAGATGAAGATTGGGAGTTGATTCCAAAACCTGGCGCATCTCCAGTCGATATAAACTTCTATCTGCTTGAGCGCGGGGAGATTGCACGGCTGGTCCGCGAGAACGATTTAACAATCGAAACTGAATTCCGGTACGGTCAATAACTCGTCCCATAATTCCGCCGAGAGCATCAATTTCCCGAACAATATGACCTTTCGCAATACCGCCGATTGCCGGATTACAAGACATTTGCCCGATTAAATCGAGATTTATCGTAACCAAAGCAGTTGTTGCTCCGATACGTGCTGAGGCAGAAGCTGCCTCACAGCCTGCGTGTCCTGCACCGATTACTAATACATCAAACTCCTCGTCGAAACTCATAAATTACAATTTTTTATTTAGTGCAAAATTAAAACAAATCTACCTAGTAGGACTTACGTTTGGTGTCTCACCACTGTCAGAAGAAGCTGATAATACAATAACGGCAACACCGGCAACTGCTCCTAATATCCCGATAATCAAAAGCGGATTGAAACCTTTGGAAGTATTAGCATCTACTCCGACAGATTTACCTGATTTTGTTTCGTCATCAACCGCCAAAGGATAAAACTCTCCGGCTGACACTAAAACATTATTAAAATTTACCGCTCCCGTTAAGGTTTGAACCCGTGTCTTCTTATTTTCAACTGTAACTTTAACAATATTTGCTTGATTTTGATTTGGAATTGTTATAGTTCCGTCGGGTGTTAAAAAATTAAGTGAAGTGTTCGCCACAGTTTCGATAGTTATTTGCCCGGAGTTCAAATCACCGGAAATGCTTGAGCTTAAAAAAGATAAAATCAGCTTGGAATTAGGGGAGATTAAGATAGTTCCGGTCTGTGGAATTAATACCTTGGCACTCGCTCGAGGCGAGGTTATAATTTCAGATGTTGAGGTTATCGAACGCCCGTTAACGCTGCGCTCGCCATTAATTGATACAAAACCTTCAGGAGAACTTTTCGTTATAACCAGTTCACCGACAAGTTTGTTTTGGGCTAACAAAAACTGCGGCGACGCGAGTAAAATCATCAGGACTAAGCTGAATGCAACAAATTTACGGATAGGTGTTTTCATATATTTTTTCGTTTATTAAAACTCAATTTAAGTTAGAATACTATTTTTATAATTAGATTTTACCGAGTCAACATTCTTATAAATCTGAAATTCTTAACATAGATTAATTCTTATCCGGTAAAATTGAATTATTTCTCAATATATTAAAGTATTGACACAAAATACGCAAAAAATTTGGGAGTCGCGCCAACTGATGAAGATAAAACATTGTGAAATTCGCTGAGTTTTGAGGCGACTTTATTATTTACCTGTTTTGCTCTTATTATTTACGTCTTCGTAGCCGGAAATAAAAACGAAAATTGAATTTTGTCCGGTAGGTCTGCAAAGAAATTACAGAAATATATTTTTATTATTTTTATTGCTAGTTGTATTTTACTTTCCGATACAAAATGTAGAAAAGATTCGGGTCAGCATATCCTCAGTCGTGGTTTCGCCAGTAACCTGCCCGAGAAAAAGCATTGCATTATGTAATCCAATCAATATAATTTCTTCACTCATTTTTTCATCAATTAATCGGACGGATGTTTCGATTTCCGATTTAGCACGCAAAAGTAAATCGTTATGGCGCGCGTCGGAGATAAGAAACCCTGCATCGTCAGCGTCTTGCAAAGCAAACGGGGCGATAATAGCTTTTTGTAAATCGTTAAGTCCGTAACCTGTTTTAGCTGAAACCCTAACTACATTAGATTTATTGGCGACAGTAATTGCACTTTGCCGCAAATCGCTCTTGTTTATTACAATAACGTGATTAAATTCGGCGACTTGCGATATAATTTCCTTATCTTCAAAAGCTAAATCTTCAGAGCCGTCTAAAATGACGATAACCAAATCTGCATCAACCATTGTTCGTTTTGAACGCTCAACTCCGATACTTTCCACTACGTCGGAAGTTTCGCGCAAGCCTGCCGTATCAATCAGAGAAATCGGTATATTGTTTATTGTAAATTTTTCATGTATTTGGTCCCGCGTTGTTCCGGCTATTTCCGTTACGATTGCTCTTTCCTGACCAAGCAAGGCGTTGAATAGACTAGACTTCCCGACATTCGGGCGACCGACGAGAGCAACCCTTAGACCTTCTCGAAGTAATTTTCCCGCTTGAAAAGTCGAAGCCATCTTGCTCAATTCATCAACTATTGCGGTTAGTTTCTGCTTGATATTTTCGGCTTGAAAGTCGGGTAAATCGTCTTCGACAAACTCTAGCGAAGATTCCAAAATGACGATAATATCGAGCAAATTATCTCTGAGCGGCTCAAGCGCGTTGGAAAGCTCCCCGCGAAGCTGACGGACGGATTGACGGGCAGCGACGACGGTTTGTGCATCAATCAAATCTCGAATCGCTTCGGCTTGGCTTAAATTCATTCGACTGTTTGCTAAAGCGCGAAGCGAAAATTCGCCTGCATCAGCCATTCGAGCATCGAGCTTAAGGCAAAAGTCAATAATTTGTCTTAAAACCACAGGTGAGCCGTGACAACTTATCTCGATTACGTCTTCGCCTGTAAATGATTGTGGAGATTGGAAATAAGTGATTATAACTTCGTCGAGTATATCTAATGTTTCAAGGTCGTAAATTTTTTGTAAAGCGGCAAAACGTGGTTTTGGCGAGAAATTTCCTTTGCATACGAGTTTTCGCACAATCGAAAGCGAATCTTTTCCGCTCAGACGAATTACACCGATTCCGCTTCGTCCTAAAGGTGTAGAAAGTGCGACGATTGTATTTTTCATAGTTTCAGGTTTCAAGTTTCAGGTTTCAAGTCGAATGCTCAAAACCTGAAACTTGAAACCTGAAACATTAAACTTATTTAAGACGGACTTGAAGCCGCCTATCTCTGCCGACACCGACCGATTCCGTAGCCAAGTCCGTTTCAGCCTGCAAAGTAAGGTGAATAACGCGCCGCTCGGTTGAATTCAATACTCCGAAAGTAAACGGCTTATCGCTTTTACGAACATTATTTGCCGCGAAACGCGCCATTGCCTGTAATTCGGCCCGGCGCGTTTGCCGAAAACCGTCGGCATCGCAAATGAAGCGATGTTCTCTGTCGAGTTCTCTACCGTAAATTTGGAATAACAAAGTTTCAAAAGCGTCGAGCATTTCACCGTTTTCGTTCAATAAGTACGACACATCTTGACCGCTCAAATCTAACAGACAGCCTTCATCCGACCATTTGGAAGAAACACGTAAATCAAAACGCAAATTAGTTACGACAGCTGTTAGAAAATCTTGTGCTTTTTGGCAAACTTCGTTCATAAAATTTTAAGACATCGAAAGTTTTGGCTTCGTTTTCGGTGCTAAAACGGTTGTCATTATTTCTTCTTTCGGCGGTTCATCAGATTTATTTATGTGATTAATTATAATTTGCTGTACGAAACTAACGATGTTGCCGAAAAGCCAGTAGATAAGTAAGCCTGCAGGCGCACTCCACATAATCCAAAGCATCATTACCGGCATAAAATACGTCATCATTTTCTGCTGCATCTGTTGTTCGGGCGTAACGATAGCGGCTTGTGGCGTGAATTTCATCGAAAGAATCATCGAGAAAGCAAAACCGAATTCAAGAAAATGATACGGGTCGGCTGCCGAAAGGTCTGGAAGCCACAAAAATGATGCTTGACGAAAACCGATTGAGATTGTAACTGCCGTGTAAAGAGCGATAAGCAGAGGAAATTGCAAAAGCATCGGAAGACAGCCGCCAATCGGAAGCGCGTCTTTTGTCATCTTTAATTGCTCCATCTGCAATTGGCGCATTCGCGGGTCGTCCGCCGCAACGCCCTTCTTTTGCATTTCTTTTAATCTGTCCTGCAATTCCTTCATTTTAGGCGCATTACCCGAAGCCTTTTTGAAGGATTTCGATTGATACCAACGCATCGGAAACAGCAGGGAATAAAAGAAAAATGTAAAAAGTATGATTGCGAGACCGTAACTGTCGGTAAAGGAATTCAGATAGCTAAGCGCAGACAGAATCGGAACCGTAATCGGTTTTGTAATCGCTCGAAACCAGGCGTAACTGCTGAAATTTACAAAATCTTCAATGTCTATCGGTCTGCCGATGGCATCGGTTAAAATTTTGTTATATTCAGAAAGGACAAAATAATCCTTTGTGCCGGTGTAAATCTTGTTAGCTGAACCGTCGGTGCTGATTGGAACGTAAGCTGTCAACAAATGACGAGTTTCTTTGACAGTCGGAGTTCGTAAAATCCAACTAAATATGCCGTCATAAAAAGGCTCGGTCGCTACTTCATACTTTGAAGCGCGGTATTCCAACCCGTTTGTTTTGGTTGCGGGAATCGCCGCCATTGCAAAATATGCGTCGCCCACGCCCGCCCAATTCATTTCGCCGTTTATCGCCAAACGTCCCGCGTTCTCACCATTGTCGGCAATCGAAGCGGCAAGATGTCGTTCGGTGTCACCGTTGACGAAAGCAACGCCTTCGGATTCAATATGATAATAATTGTGATGGTTTATGCCGTGGTCGCCGATGCTTGCGCCGATAAGAAGTTTCGCCGGAACATTTTGACCGTTTTTTGTTAATTTAACTTGTAAATCGCTGACATAACTATCAGCGTTGAAGATGAAACTTTTCGTGACCTCCAAACCACTTGTCTCATCTCTTAAAACATAATCAATCTGCTTTGTTTGATTTTCGCCAAGTTCTACAATTTCATCATTTACCGAAACTTGATAATTGCGTTCATTGATAAAATTATCAATGTTTTGGTCGCCGGTTGAAAGTCTAAAAGGTATTTCGCGTGGTGTGCTGTTAAGCCCTTGAGGCGAAATTAGTTCAAGCGGCTTCTTACCATCTTCGGTCGAACCGTCGGCAAAGAGAAGTTTTTCACCTTTCTGAGATTTGTTTTTCAGCAAAACCCAACTCGTCGCAACTGCGCCTTTTGAATCAAGTTTTACTTGATAAAGCGGCGTTTTAATCGTAATTGTTTTA
Source organism: Pyrinomonadaceae bacterium (assembly GCA_035575965.1). Classification (GTDB taxonomy): domain Bacteria; phylum Acidobacteriota; class Blastocatellia; order Pyrinomonadales; family Pyrinomonadaceae. The sequence goes on from DATLXD010000333.1 coordinate 9,896, forward strand.
TTCGCCGTATCGTCCGGTGTCGAAGCAACCGTCTGAGTTTGATTAACTGGAATTTGAGGGATTTCAGGCGTTGCCGTCACCGCATTATTATCAATGACTTGAGCGGTATTCGCATTGCTCTGGTCAGTCCTTTTCGGTACGAAAAAATACGACCAGCCGAAAAAAACCGACATTGAAAGCAGCGCGGCGAGAAGAAATCGAGATTGTGTTTGTTGTTTAGAATCAGACATTTTTTTATTTTGGATTTTGGATTTAGATTTTAAATTGAAAGAGAAAAAGAAAGCAAAAAAATTAAATTTTCCTTCAAATCCAAAATCCGAAATCTAAAATCCAAAATTTACTTCACCGGGTCAAAACCGCCTTTGCAAAAAGGTTGACAACGTAAGATACGTTTCGCACCGAGCCAAGTTCCGTGAATTGCGCCGTATTTTTCGATGGCTTGCGTCGCGTATTCCGAGCAAGTCGGCGTAAAGCGGCATGCTGACGGTAAAAAAGGCGATAGAAACGTCTTGTAAAGCCGCAAAAAATCTAAAACCAAATACTTCATTTTGCCTGTGCTTCGACGTTTTTTTCGCTCTTGTTCAATTCACTACTTTTAACTTTTGCTATGATTTGCCAAAATTCTTCCAAAGGTTTTTCGAGTTTTACTTTCAGCAAACTTCTTCGCGCATTCAAAACCCAATCAAATTTTGTGTCCAATTCGTTAAGTTCAGCTTTGTTCAAACGAAACGCCTCACGAAGCAGACGTTTTGCCCGATTTCTCTGCACCGCATTGCCGATTGCCTTTTTAGAAGCCGTAATCCCAAGACGCTGAAAATCAGTTTCCGACGACGCGATAAAAACCGTCATAAATCGCCCTTCAAAACGCCTGCCGTGTTCATAAACGCGGCGAAACTCGCCCGGTTTTCGCAAACGGTTTTCCTTCGGAAGGCGAAAATTTAATAATGCTGAACCGTTAATCGTTTGCGTCCTTTTGCGCGGCGACGCTTGATGACGGCGCGTCCGTTCTTAGTCGCCATTCTCGCCCGAAAACCGTGTTTCTTGGCGCGGCGGCGGTTGTTTGGTTGATAAGTTCTCTGTGGCATAGTTGTTCATCTCCTCACGCTAAAGTGAAAACTTAAAGTTTAATTATCTTTAGCGATTATGTCAAAACGTCAAAAGGAATACGGCGATTAAATCATTTGGAGCTTATTGCTTGACGACTCTTTCGACAATTTTATATTCTCCTTTGACAATTAGCTTTATCGCTTCGGTGTAAAGAGCGTGTTCTTGTTCCAAAATCCGTGCCGAAAGCGTTTCGGACGTATCGTCGTCTTTAACTTCAACCGCTTTCTGCAAAATAATCGCTCCATTGTCCAAACTTTCATCAACAAAATGAACGGTGCAGCCTGAAACTTTCACGCCGTAATCAATTGCTTGCCGCTGCGCGTCCAAACCTTTGAAGCTCGGCAATAAACTCGGATGGATATTAATAATTTTATTTGGAAAAGTGCGAATAAATTCGGGCGAGAGCAAGCGCATATAACCCGCAAGACAAATCAATTCAACATTTCGCTTTTTTAATTGACTGACAATTTCCGCGTCGTGTTCTTCGCGCGTGCGCTCTTTTTTGGTTATGACAAGCGTTTCAATTCCGCGTTTTTTCGCCTTTATTAAACCTTCTGCGCTCGTTTTGTCGCTGATGACGACCACCACATCAGAATCGGGAATCAAACCGCTCTGGACGGCTTCTACAATCGCAGTCATATTCGAGCCGCGCCCTGAAATTAAAATGCCGATTTTCATTTGCCAATATAATTAAAAACTTGCACAATAAACCTGTCCAAGTTTTGAATAAAACCTATGCCGATACAAACCTCTTACAGTAATGCCCGCAACAATTTAGCATCTCTGCTCGAACGAGTTTCCGACGAACAGGAAATTGTTATCATTAACCGTCGCGGTCACGAAGATGTCGCACTCGTCAGCGCGTCGGAACTTTCGAGTTTGTTTGAAACCGCGCATTTGCTACGTTCACCGAAAAATGCAACCAGACTTCTTAAAGCACTGCATCGCGCTCAAGCAAAAACCGAAAAGCCCGAAACCTTGGAAAAATTACAACAGGAGTTCGGCATTGAAAAGCGAAAGAAATTGTAAAGTCGAACGCGAAGCCGTTTTTCATCCCGAATTTCGAGAAGATTTACGCTTTTGGGCGGAAACAAACCGCAAAACTTTGCTTCGCGCCTTCGATTTAATCGAAGCGATTATGCGCGAACCTTTCAACGGAATCGGCAAACCCGAACCTTTGAAATATCTCGCATCCGGCGCGTGGTCGCGGCGTTTAACGCAGGAACACCGGATAGTTTATCTCGTCGGCGAAACGCGGATTGATTTTCTGCAAGCGCGTTATCATTACTAAAATTATCAAGCCGCTTGGCGTGTATTCTTCTTAATTTCCGCTTCGAGAGCTAAAATCATTTCACCGTCAAAATAGATTTCTCCACATTTTAGGCAAATTTTTGCGTCCACATCGTCCAGAAAAATTTCCTGTTTTCCGATTGGAATTTTTTTTGAAATTTTCTTAATTTCCATTTCGCCGCCGCAATCGCAAACGAAATTTTTAGTTGAAGTGTTCATAAATCGTTTTAATAAAGACTCGTCTTTGCGACAAAAAGACAACTATTTTCATCGCTCTGCCGTCATTTGCGTAACCATATAAAACGTAGCGAATATGACTTTCGTCATCAGTCAGTTTATCAAAATCCTTAGCGTTTAAGATAGCCGAAACCGCGTCGGACGGCTCAAAATTTTCTTCCGCCAATTCCAATAGACAATGAAAAGAAAAATCAAAATCGCCCTGTAAAACTTTCCTCTGAATTTTAGTGAGAATTGAAGCCATATTTTATTCTTCAAAAACTCTCAAAAAATTGAAACTTCCTTATTTCCCTCGACAACTCGCCCAATCTCGAAACATTCGCCCAGATTATTTTTCAAAAAATCTTTATCTTCTTCCGCGCAAATCACAACCATTCCAACGCCCATATTAAACGCGCGAAACATTTCTTTGTCTTCGACGTTTCCGAGTTTTTGCATCAAACCGAAAATCGGGAGTTCTTCCCAAGCTCCACGTTTAATCTCAACCGAAACATTCGCAGGCAAAATACGCGGAATGTTTTCGAGAAGCCCGCCGCCGGTGATGTGCGCCAAGCCTTTGATTTTTCCCGATTCGAGCAATTTATCAAGCGGTTTCAAAAAACTCGCGTGTGGTTTGAGTAACGCTTCGCCAACCGTTTCGCCCAATTCGTCAATGTAAGAATCAACTTCGTAACCGCCAATTTCAAAAAATAATTTTCGCGCCAGCGAATAACCGTTTGTCTGCAAACCGCTCGAAGGCAAACCTAAAACGACATCGCCGGCTTTGATTGATTTCCCGTCAATGACCTTCGATTTATCAACTACACCGACTATAAAACCCGCCAAATCATATTCGCCGTCGGCATAAAATCCGGGCATTTCCGCCGTTTCGCCGCCGAGCAGAACGCAGCCGTTTTCCTTGCAGGCGACGGAAATTCCTTTGACGACATCAATCGTAATTTCGGGCGAAAGTTTTCCG